>JAOTSI010000141.1 GCA_029865005.1 Desulfobulbaceae bacterium | reverse complement strand
GTTTCACTGCCTGGTTGCTCTATTGTGTCGCTTCTTTGAAAAGGGAGCCGACCCTTAAATGGGTGGCGGCAACTGGTCTTTGCCTAGGGTTGGCATTATCAGCTAAAGCCTCCGCTACAGCTCTAGTGGGGGGAACGATTATTGCTTTGCTGTTGCCGAGAGTTCAAGAGCTGGGAATGAGAAGAGGACCTCGGTTGCCCATTAAGCAAACATTCTATTATCTGTTTGCAATGACATTTATTTTGATTTTGGTGGGAGGTGGTTGGCTTTTATCCGGTGCCAGCGCTCTTAAAGAACTTCCCCTATCATATGCGGTCTTGAGTGATAATCAACTCATACTTCATTATCTATCGGTATTTATAATTTGGTCCGTTGTGCTATGGTTCTTCTATAAAAATAGGACCCGTCAACCTGGTTATGGCTGGTCGCTTCTCCTTGTTCTTGCCCTGGCCACTGTAACATTTTTTGTAATTCCTCCTGTGCATACCACCAATCCGGCAATTTTTGCCGCCCTGGTGGATATATTTTTATCCAGTACCGATTCTTTTACCTGGCTATTTGCCGGGGAGGCCGCAACCCTTCATTTTCTCGATCTACTTCTGAAATCAGGTATTGTTGTCGGGGTTGGATTTTGGCTTTCAATTATTGCTGCTATTTTTCAATTTATCCAACGGGGTGTGCTGCGAACTCCTGTGATCTTCTTTTTGGCATATTTCGCATTTTTGGTACTAAAAATGCCCCATGCGCAAACATTTTTTATGATGCCGCTTCTCCCTATTGCGGCCATATTGTTTGCTGACCGTCTTTTATGGCTTTTCAAACGTTCCCGAAATATTGCTTTCCTGGTTATGGTTTGTGCTTTGCTGACCACCACCGTTGATTTGATCCGCACTTACCCCTATACCCATCTCAACGGTTACCAGTGGGTTGGGGCTCGTTATATTGCTGGTCGTTCCACCATCGGATATCGTGGCGTGGCCCAAACACCTTCCGACGGTTTGGAGCAAGCAACCATCTGGATACGTAATAATGTGGCCAATGGGCAAAGGTTACTCTATTATATGTGGGCAGATCACATTTTACGTGCACAACTCAAAGATACCAAAATAGCCTATCGCAACGGTTATAAACCCCATCCTGTTCTGGATCAAGCCAACTACGTACTGATCCATATCAATGCTACCCTTGATGATGGTCGTGGTAAGAATAATCCCAAAGGTTCTGTCTATAAATATCGTTTTGATAAGGAAAAACTAGAAAGGGATTTTAGAAAAATTTATTGCGAAAAACGGCCCTTCGGGATTGAAGTAGCCTCTGTTTGGTATCGCAAGATTCCCTATGATATTGATGAAAATGGCAACGTTATAGGCTTTAAGACCAAAGAGTATGGCTTGGCTTTGCATAAAAGTGTTGAGTAAAGAAATACCCTTTTAGTTGTCCATGGAAATAAATACTGTAAGATGGCGGTGAGGGGTAAACTGTATAATTCTTACTGTTTACATCCAGTAACGGTGAAGTTCATAGTTGTTAGATAAATTTTTACAACAGTAAGATATTGCAATGCAAAATGAACTTGCATCTTGCTGTGCGCTGTAGGGGCACACCCATAGACGTCAGGCTAAGGCCAGAAAGAGAGAAAATGTTATATTAGATTAAGGTGATACCGGTGGCGGTTATAAGGAGTGCCATTGTGGTGCAATACCGTGGAGCAACAGCAAGGTTATTAGAGTTGGTGCGTTAATCATTATATTCAATATTTCCGTATGCTGCGGGCATGCGTAGGGGCGATCCTTGTGATCGCCCTTCTGTTATTTAGCACATAAATTATTGTATTAACAGATACCTTCCTTAGATATAACGATTATTGGGGCAACCGTATGAAAGTGAGGTATGGTGACCACTTACCCAAAATTTAGTTCACTAACCATTGACGCTCAGGAGCAAGGTGCGTAAGATATGTTTTGCACCATTAAACTACCCATCCGGCCCTATATTGTTCGCTGGAATTATCAAAGATAAAAAACAAATTTTCCCGGGAGCAGCAATATAATGTGTGAATTTTGTACCAAACATGGAGATGGACAGGTCTGGTTTAAGAATGCGGCAAATTATGCCAACGACTTGATGGCGGATCTTAACCGGCGTAAATATATTAAGGATTTTTTCAACTCCACCATCGAGGCTGGGGTTGTTACCATCGGTCGGCTCGAAACCATTTATCAGAAGAAGAAAACCTTGCCGGACCGTTTGGTTCGTCAAATGGTGGACAAGGCTGGTGAAGAGCATTTTGGTCAGGTGGTGACCATGGAGGATATCAGGGAGATTGTCGGACAGGCGGCAACCGTTGTTCGAATGCCCTGTGCCTGTCGTTGGGCCTCGATGAAGAAGGAAAACCGTTGCTGCTATAGTGTGAGTTATAGCCCGGAAACCTGGTACCAGGATTTGGACATGGGATATTTCGGCAAAGCACAGGACATGGGTTTGGAGAGTGTTAGCCCGGCGGATGCAATAGCCCAGATGGAGAAACTAGAGCAAGAAGGAGCGGTCCATACTATCTGGACCATGGTAACCCCGTTTATTGGAGCTATCTGTAACTGTGAGCCCGGCGATTGTCTTGGCTTGCGGACCCTGGCCATTGATGTGGAGACCATGTACCGTGGTGAACAACAGGCTGTGGTGGATGAAGAGTTGTGCAACGGTTGTGGAACTTGTCAAGAGGCTTGCCACTTTAATGCCATTAGCAGTATTGGTTCGTCTGGTGAGTTTCTGGCAAAGATTGATACAGATAAATGTTTCGGCTGCGGTTTATGCCGCAATAGCTGTCCTCAAGATGCTCTGGGGATGGTAGATCGTAACTGGTAATAATAAATATCCCAAAATCAGAATCTGCGTTTATTTGTGCAGGGGTTATAGTTGTTTTTTGGTGAGATCCGGGAAAATAATTGATAGAAAAATCTTCCGGACTCGTTCACCAAGAGAGGATACTAAGAGTATTCATTTGGCAATCAAGGTGATAGTTCGCAGGGCGTGGTGCGTTGAAGAGGTAAGTGCTTTGATGTGTTGGGGGCGTCGTGCATATCTAGGCCTCAGGCATGCGTGGGGAATGCTGCTTTTAAGTTGAAATTATAGATAATTTTTTAGGATTTCTCCTTCAATAGATTCAAGGATAGCATAGAAAAAAAATGAAAAAGAATAAATGTATTGTTTGTTTAAAAGGTAAAGCCAGGCGAGGATGCCTACTAAAAGAACAAGAGAAGATTTGTTCGCGTTGCTGCGCGGAGATGAGGGGGGAGAGTTGCGAGGGTTGTACTTATTATACTAAGGCTGAGCAGTACACAGCTGATAAGAATAAAAAAGCAGGGTATCGTAATTTTGAAATGAAAAGAGATTCTGATGTCGATGCTGCCGTTTATGATGCTTTGGCTACCCATGAGGGAGGGGATGAGGCAAAAGCTGAACGAATAATAGAATCATTACTGGCTAAACACCCCGATATTTTTTCGGTTCATTACGGGAAGGGGGTTGTTGAGGCAATCAAGGGAAACTACAAAGAATCCATAACTCATTTTAATAATGGCCTTGAAATCTTCCCCTATCATGTTGAGTCATGGTTTAACAAGGCGCTTTCGTACCAACAAATGTATGATTTGGTCAATACCATTTTGTCATATCGAAAAGTGGTGGAGTATGGCCAACAGGGCGATCATTTTGTAAAACATGCTGAAAAATTATTACGAGACGTTGAGCAAAGCGCCGTAGAGGATACCGGGCTGTCGCTTGATGAGTATCTGGAGACGATGACAGAATATAATACAGCCTTTGCCCTCCTGAAAAACCAGGAATATGAGAAGGCAATTATTGGATTTGAAAATGTAGTGTTTGCTAATAAAAACCATCCCCAATCATACGGAAATATGGGGCTTTGTTATGCTGCGTTAGGGAAAAAAGAAAAAGCTTTGGAATTGCTGGATAAGACTCTGGAGCTTGACCCGAAATATGAACCAGCTATATCCAATAGAGCTACTGTATCACGCTTGGAAGAAGGACAGAAATTAACAGATCTTAATCCACTTGTGTAAAGTATTGAATTTTATAAAGAATAGGCCGAAAGTAGAGAAGTGTAATCGTACCTGGTTACAGGGTTTGTAATTAGCTGAATTAATACGCTGCGATATTATATGAGGTTACAGGTATCTATTTCTATGTAGTTGCCGCTGTTCGCTATTGCCCTTCTGTGCTAGCAGGGGCAATAGCATGAAGATGAGGTATCTGTGACCATTTACCTATAACCTGCAGTTTTATAAAAGCTGGTCACAGGGGGAATGAAAGGTATATTTGACCATAAAAATATACCCCTAAGCAAGCTTACCTAGTATGACCCGAACCCATTATATTATATATCAGGCTGCGGCAGGTACATTGCTCATAGATGAATAAAAATAAGATATTCCCAGATGGTCCACGGTAAATATATAATGAATTTTCCTCTCCTGTTAATTGATAAAAAACTATTGTTCACCTACTTTGTAAAGCGCTTATCATTTTTTAGTGTCGGTTAGGTAGAGAAGTATTTGTGGAAGAAAAATCTAACGATTCCTGCCACGGAGGGTGGATGCTAGGAGGGCTAACCCGGCGAATAGTGCGATGGTTTGTAGGGTGTAGTGCATGGCGGAGATAAAGGCTTCGGTGTGTAGGGGGGAGGCGTCGCGCATATCGAGGCCTCCGGTGAGGTTGGAGAAAAAATAGGTGAAGATAAGGCCGGTTACTGCGGTTCCCAGAAGCATTCCTAAATTACGGGCGGTGGCTAGGGTGCTGGAAGCTATTCCGGCCTTTTTATTTGGCACTCCTGATAGGGTGGCAGCGGAATTGGGAGAGAGGAACATGGCTTGACCAAAACCGAGCAGGGCCAGATATCCGGCGATGGATAAGATCGGTGTGGTCATTGATATTCTACTCAGTAGAAGAATGCTCACCAGACAACAGAACAGGCCGCAGGCAGCAACCAAATATTCACCAGTATGATCATGGATTTTGCCAGCAAGAGGGGAGACGCAAAAGACGCTGGCCGGTAGCGCCATCATGACATAGCCTATTTTATCAGTGGGGAGTTCTAAAATTCTGCTGAGAAAAAAGGGCATGATAATGAGCACGGAAAATAACACGGTAAATGAGAGCATGGCACTGAGCACGGCCATGGAGAAAAATCGACGCTTAAGTAAGCTTATTGGAATAAGCGGCGCGGGATGGCTTTTTTCGTGGCTGAAGAGAAAGGATGCGCATATACCCATGGCCAAAGCTCCTGCGATAAGCACAATTCGGTCGATGCCATTATTGGTGCTGTGTACAAGTGCGGTGGCATGGGTGGCGGTGAATAGGGCAAGGGTTACCGAACAGCCCCATAAAAGTGCGCCTTTAGTGTCAAAGGGATGGTGTTCAGCTGAGCTGCCTGGCCTTGATGATCGAAGTGGTTGCAACTCACGTTTAAGACGTGCAAGATGTTTTTTGCCGTAAAAATAAAAGAATAAACCAACGGGCACAGTTATGAAGAAAATTGCCCGCCAATGGGTCCAGCGCAAAAGTTGACCACTGATCAATGGGCCGCTCATAAGACCTAGTGAGGTGGCTACTCCAACCATGCCCAGACCTCGTCCAAGTTTACCGGAGGGAAAGGCAAATTTAATTAGAGCCGGACCGGTGGCCATCATCATTGAGGCACCCAATGCCTGGATTAAACGAGAGAAGATAAGGAAATATATATTGAGAGAGATGGCACAAAGCAAAGAGCCACCGGTGAAGATGAGCATACCGGTGGAGTAGAAGCCGGTGCGACTCCAGCGATCGGCCAGATTCCCCCAGACCAGAAGTAAATTTGTAATGGTCATGAGATAGATCAGCACTACCCATTCGGTTAAGGCAAAAGGACTGTGAAAACTTTTCATGATTACCGGCAGGGCCACATTAATCATGGAGCTGTCCATGGTGCACATGAACACGCCTGTTGAAACAATGGTCAGGATGGCAGTTGAATTATTGTCGGTGGTATTAGTGGAAATCGTCATGATGGTGAACAGTAGATGAGCAGCTCGGTCTTATTGGGCAGATGTAAGAAGATGAGCAATAAGACCGTGAAAGAAATCATATTGTCCCTGGAAATACCAACCGAGGTGGTTACGGCACCCTCCGCATAGATCATATTGCCAGGTGTAGTTTTTAAACCAGCTGAACTCAGTGGAAGGATCTCCGAGGATGATGCATCCGGCAGCTTTTTTAAAACAACGAATCTCGTAGACTACTCCGGCCGGATTAAAAAAAGTATGGTGGTGGAGGTCGTTAACAGCGATCGCTTCCTTCTCGGAAGTGATCGCTGTTAAACATGTGCTGCAGTAAAGTGGTTTCTCGTCCAGGACTTCAAGTTGATTGTCCGGGTCGCTTTCTGTCGAGTTAAGAGTGAGTGGAGAGTTTTTTTCTTTAAAGAAAAGAAAAGGTTGTCTACTCAGCTGGTGGTTTGGTGTAATGATCCACAATGGAATTCACCATATCGTTGATGGTAAAACGTTCCGGTTTAATAGTCGGGCGTAGTCCATGTTTCTCAACGGTAGCGGCGGTGATCGGCCCTATGGCTGCTATCTCCACTCCGGCAAGTAACTTGTTGAGCTCTTCAGGAGAATTGGTATTAAGCATGGAGATAAAGTTGTCCACTGTAGAAGAGCTGGTAAAGGTAACCATGTCGATGGCTTTTTCCGTCAACTGCTCCCGGAGTTCTTCGCCCCTGTCTTTTGGAACCACATTTTGGTAGGTGGGGGCGATAACCACTTCAGCTTCTGCAAGTCGCAGCTTGTCAGGTAATATTTCACGGGCTTTCACGGCTCTGGGTATTAAGACTTTCTTTCCGTTCATACCCTCTTTGGTGAGGCTGTCAGCGAGTCCTTCCGCAGTGAAAATCTCGGGGATGAGATCTGCACTGATACCGTATTGTTTAAGTTCATCAGCCGTGGCCGCTCCCACAACCCCGACCTTTGGGCCCCCCAGGTTACGGGAATCAAGCCCCAGCGCGGATAGTCGTTTAAAGAAATAGGTAACAGCATTTAGACTTGTGAAGAGGAGCCAATCATAGGTAGCGATTTGCTTTATCTCACAATCCAACACAGAATAATCTTCTACCGGTTCAATGGCAATGGTGGAGTATTCTAAACACTGAGCGCCGTTTTCCTCTAGCAAGGCAACCAATTCACTGGCCTGTTGCCGGGTTCTGGTGACCACAATGTTTTTACCAAATAGCGATCTTTTCTCAAACCAATCCAGGGTGGAGCGCAAAGAGACCACGTCTCCAACAACAATCAAAGCCGGTGGTTTGATACCTTTTTCCCGTACCACATCAGTAATGGTCTCCAAAGTGCCGACCACTGAACGCTGTGCCGGGGTGGAGGCCCAGCGAACCACTGCGACTGGAGTTTTGGGATCCCGACCGTTTTCAATGAGTTTTTTGGTAATAATGGGTAGATTTTTAATACCCATGAAAATTACTAATGTTCCTGCGCCGGTTGCTAGTTTGTCCCAATGAATATTAGACTGTTTTTTAGTCGGATCTTCATGTCCGGTGATAAAGGCAACTGAAGCCGTATAGGCTCGATGGGTGATGGGGATGCCAGCATAGGTAGCGGCAGCGGTGGCGGAAGTTACGCCGGGAACTACTTCAAAAGGGATATTTTCCTTAACTAGTTCCTCGATTTCCTCTGCACCTCGTCCGAAAATAAAAGGGTCGCCCCCTTTTAGCCGGACAACGTTGGCCCCATTTTTAGCATGTTTCACCAGTAACTGGTTAATTTCTTCCTGAGTGAAGGCATGCAGACCGTTGCCTTTTTTACCGGCGTAAATAAATTCTGCGTCGTCGGGGGCATAGTTGAGAAATTTTTTATTGGCCAAGTAGTCATAAACAACTATTTTGGCTCTCTCCAACAGATATTTTCCCCGCAGGGTGAGGAGGCCTGGATCTCCGGGGCCTGCCCCAACAAGGTATACTTTGCCGGTGCGTTTATTGGAGCCTGTTGTAACGAGATCGGTGTCTCGATTATTTGAAATGCTTTGTGCCATGGTGTTATCTATAATTAATTTTCGGAACCGTAAACCTGGTCCAATATTTCTTTGCCGCCCAGATCAAGTAATTGTTCGGCGAGTTTTGTGCCTAAAATGTCCGCTTCAGTAGCTGGTCCTTCGATAACTTCTTTGAGAATAGTCTCTCCATCCACTGCGGCGATCAAACCGGTAAGGGAAATGGTATCGCCGGAAAGAGAGGCAAATGCACCAATGGGTACCTGGCAACCGCCTTCCAAGCGTAGAAGAAAGGCGCGTTCTGCCGCCACAGTCATATCCGTTTCAGGGTTGTGGAGAAATTGCATTCCTTCAAATAGTTCGTCATCGTCTTTGCGCAACTCAATGCCGAGTGCCCCTTGTCCGATGGCGGGTAACATTTGTTGAGCGGTAAATATAGAGGTAATACGATCAGCCATCCCGAGTCGGTTAAGACCGGCCGTGGCCAGGATTATGGCGTCGTATTGTCCTTCTTCCAGTTTGCGAAGTCTGGTGTCCAAGTTGCCGCGTAAATCATCTATCTTGATGTCAGGACGCAGGTGAGCGAGCTGTGATTTACGACGTAAACTGGAAGTGCCGATGACGCTGTCCTTTGGCATTTCGTCAAGGGAGCCGTATTTGACCGAAATAAATGCGTCGTGCGGGTTTTCCCTGGGAGGAATAATCGCTACATGGAGGGCATCTGGTACCTCGGTAGGTACGTCCTTCATGGAGTGAACTGCTAAGTCTACCCGTTTTTCCAGGAGCGCGTCTTCTATCTCTTTAACGAAAAGCCCTTTACCGCCAACTTTAGCCAGGGGTACATCAAGAATTTTATCGCCTTTAGTGGTTATTTTTACCAATTCAACGGTTGTTTCAGGATGGTGCTTTTCAATTTGGTTTTTGACCCATGTTGATTGGGTAACTGCTAAAAGACTCGCTCTGGTGCCGAGTTTAATATGTTTTTTCATTAAGTTTTCTTCCTTTCTTTTTCAGATGGGTACGGAAGGGTGCTTGCTGACCACGGCGGTATATATAACGTGTACCAAGCTTTCCGGCAAATGATTTACCAAAATTAGGTTCAATAACATCGTACAAACAAGATGTCATATGGTTGTAAGCGTCGATCAACACTACGCCTACGCGCGATCAGAGCGGATTCACATAGGATTAACTATAAGCCCACCAGCCTGCTTGTTCACATGCGCAGCACTGGTAAACGTTTACCAATCCGATGTTATCGAACTTTTATTTACACACCCGGTGAACGGTTACATATGGTTTAGATGAGTATATTTGTAGCCTGGAGAGTCGGTCGTTCAAAAAAGGTTGGAAGGGCAATCAACCATCAAAACCTCGGGCAGCAAGTTCATCCGCCAAGGCAGCTGCGAGAAGTGGAATCATCAACTCGTGGTGGCCGGTAAAGTTGAAGCCGCGTCCTCCTTCCATGGTGGGACGTTGCACAACGTTTGTGGCGGTGCGATAGTGGCGGATAAAATCAAAGTTGGCGGTGGTGATTTTTTTTACTTCGTGACCAAGATTTCGAACTACAGTCAAGGCTTTGAGGAAAACTTCAGGCAGCAAAACTGCAGATCCGATATTGAGATATACACCTTGCTCCATTCCCGCAACCAGAGAACAGAAGGTGCGGAAATCATGATGACTGGTTTTTCCGATAGCTGCACCGTTAGC
>JAOTSI010000140.1 GCA_029865005.1 Desulfobulbaceae bacterium | reverse complement strand
ACTCTGAAGAACCAAGCAGATGGAGCCGACCGCAGAAAGCACACAGCTTGAGTTAGGTAGTAATCATTGAGGAAAATCCGAATTAGAAGCAAAGCATTGTGGGCGGCGGCTCATCAGAACTCGTTATGCTTCGTACATATAAACAAATGAAAAACAAAAATTTTGAACAATCATGGGATGAATACTCCCTAGCAGAGAATGACAGAATTCGTAGCGTTTACCAGGACTTGTTGGGTAAATTCCTTGATTGTGCAGAACATTCCACACCAGAAAAAAAAGAAAAATTTGTGTTTAATTTGTCATCCAAAATCATAGACAAAAACGATTCTTTTCCCTTAAGAATGCCTTTGTTCGAAAGGTTATTGTTTCCCGTTCTATATAATGGTTTCCTGGACAACAAAAAGAATTGTGCCAGGTGGCTAGCTGGGTTCTCTTTATATATTTTCAAGTCAACACTTGCAAGAAAAGAACTTGGGGATAATATTCATCCAAACTACTTCTTAGAAAAAGCCTTGGCACTTGATCCTAATGATAATCTTGCAAGAGGAGAACTTATTAAAAAACTTGCTTACGAGCTTGAGTATTCAATCCACGAAGTTCCTACTTATGTACTTTGGGACAATAGTGTCGCTGATATTGAGAGTTGCAAAATGCTGCAAGACAAGCTTGAATCCTTCACGTCTCATGTGAAAATAGCTGACCAAGAAGATATATACTCAGAGTTAATTAGAGAATGTAAGTTTCATTTTCAACAATATCAAAATTATTTAAAAAACATACGAGAATGCGAATCATACGCACAGCACATAGAATCACTAACTGCTTAAAATGGAATAACAAATCAATCAACCAGACTTGCGAGCACGCGCGTTCTCTTGAGTCAGCTTCAACAATTTTAATCGTTTGAAATTAGTAGCCAACTGGTTGGCAAGCCGGTTATCTCAATCGTTAGATACCTTTGAGGAGTATCATAATGAAAGGAAAAATTAGCCTTGGCAAGTTTATTAAGGAAGTAAAAAAGAATTGCTAGAAGCCCAAGATACTTCTGGCAACCCATTTTACGAACTCCTCGATGTTGAACTGGAAGTGTCTTTTGCATTGGAGGCCAAAGGCAAAGGTAAGACAAAATTTGTGGTCGTTGAGTTGGGCGGAGAAGCAACGGGAACGCAAGTTCACAAAGTCAGATTGAGTTTTAAACCTTTAGCTTTTTCAGACAACGAGGACTCCGAGGCGACCGGAGGTGGAGGTGCCGGAGGAGGTAATGCCCCCTCCCCCGGACATTTCTATGAACCGCACAAGTAATGTATCTTGATATCTAACGAATAAGGTTCAGATTGTGGTTCGCTATGCTCTCACAATCTAACCTTATTCGTTATGTTTCTAGGAGGTACCAATGGACTACGATTTGCAAAAAATACTTGATTTTGATGATAGCTTTCATAAAAGCTTCGAAGAAATTGGGAATAAATTTATGCCAGTTCTTGCTCATTCAGAATATCCAGTAACAAGTCAAACTCTTATTGGACTTATTGCTAGCGCGAACTCTATAAAACTTGGAATATATGATTTAGCAAAATCTTGTGATACACACTTATACATTATTAAAATACTCCATCGAACCATAATAGAGCACTATCTTAAATTCTATTACATTTTGTTCAGGTTCCTTAATACTTCTTCTGACGAGGTGGGAATAGAATACAGAAAATATTCAAGCATAAGTGAAACTTTGGCATTAATAAATGCGGCGTCTGTTTCTCGTGCAATTATCGGCAAATCTACGGCAACCCAAATCCTAAAAAAACTAAAAAAAATCATCCTGAGTTTGAAATCTCCAGGAAAGAGTTAAACGAGATAACTTACAAATGGAAACATAGAAGTATTGTTAAATACATTAAGAACAATACGAGCCTTATTCAAAATGAAAGTCATATCTACTCAAATTAATTCCTGAATATGCAGAATTATCAAGCTTCATACATGGTGGCACCTCTGCAGAACATTATTACCAGCATGTATTTGAGTCTGGAAAACTGGAACAATTTATTTTCAATGAAGTTTTTGAAGCTGCATTTATGGCTGCTTCTATGAAAGTACATTTAATGTTAGCGGTTATTACGTAGATAAAACCACCAGCTCCGCTGGTGCGAGCCTAATAGGCTTTGCCGGTCTGGCGTGATACCTCCTCCTTGAGGCTCCCTGGTAAAGGAATTATAACCTCCTTCTTGAGAGTTTTTGGAAGGGAAGTCTCAAGGAGGAGGTATCTATGCAAGATTACCAAAATCAATCACATGTTAAGTGGGAGTGCAAGTATCATATAGTTTGGTGTCCAAAATATCGTCGTAAAAAGTTGTATGGTAAAATCCGTAATCGGTTTGGCGAAATTATCCATGAACCTGTGTCGTCAAAAAGGGATTACATTAGTAGAAGGCCATGCACAACCTGATCACGTACATTTGTGCTTGAGTATTCCCCCGAAGTATAGTGTTGCCGTTATCGTCGGTTTTCTCAAAAGGTAAGAGTGCAATTCGTTTGAATAAAGAGTTCAGTAATACCCGAAGTACGGGTAAACACTTTTGGATACGGGGATATTTTGTAAGTACAGTAGGGCTTAATCTCGAAGTAATTCGAGAATATATTCGGCATCAGTCAGTTTCAGACAAGCGCCAATTGTCATTGCCGGATTTTGATTAATAGGTTGCCCCTTTAGGGGCGGGTTAAGAACAAATGCCCCTTCCAGGGGCTCTCACGAAGCCACCGGCTCTGCCGGTGGAGTTTCACTAAAATTGATAATAGTTTTTCATCTGACATGCTTATATTAGCCAAACTTATTGAAGACTTCCTTGTAAAGCGAAGATCAGGGTCAGGTCTTGGAAAATAAGCTTTTATGGCATTCTTACTATCTTACTAACGGTAGTGTAGTGGATTTTTAGGTGTTCGGCAATTGCCTTTAAAGTATAACCGTGTCGGATGTGAGCGATATATATTTGCTCATTGCGTAAGGTTTTATCCTGGAGCATTTTTGGCGGGAAAAGCTTTACTAGGGAGGGTCTACCGGCAAACCTTTGGATGCGCAGGATCTCGCCGATTTCTTTTGCCTCACTTATTCGGCTTTGAATATCAGCTACAAAATCCGCACCGCCGAATATGAGCTGACCTGCCAATTGCTTCCTTGGACTTTTCTCCTATCAAATGTCAATTACTTTGTCCGGTTCGCGACAAACTTCCTATATCCTTTGCGGGCTTCATTCTTTTTATTCGCAAACTGCCCCAGTATCCAATCCACCGTTAAAAACACAGAAACCTTGCCAGCGTAACCTGTTACCTGGTAACTACTCCAAGCCCATTCCTTCGGCTGATTCACCATACCTGCAAGCACCGGATTAAGAACAATATAACGACAGAACTCAAGTAAATGCTCATCCTTTTAAACCAGTATTGTTCTGTACCGACCTTGAAAAACGTGGCCCACGCGAGATTGCCTGCGGTTGAAGCTCTGCGTGTATACTCCGTTCAGCTGCCGCATCCCAAGACTGAGATTGGATCCGGCGTTTCGATTAGGGCGTGATAATGGTTGTCCATCAGGCAATAAGCGTGACACAGCCAATTGTATTTTTTCACCACAGATCCAAGAATATCCAAAAAGATGAGTCGATCTGCATCCTCCAAGAAAATTCTTTCCCTCGCATTTCCTCTGGAGGTGATATGTTATATAGCCCCTGGATATTCTATTCTGAGTGGTCTTGTCATATGATAACCTTAAATCATACAAGTCTTTTTTCAAGACCTGACCCTTATGTTTTTTTCCAAAATTTTTACACGTGCTTTTACACGGATCCATTTTTTTTGGAACAAGCTCTGCCGGTCTTATTTTTCCGATTTTAGAATCAAAAAAGAATCATGCAACTCGTATTTCAAGTTTTTTGCCCAATGCCCGGGCGAATTTTTCAAGAGTGGATAATTTGATATCTTCAGCGTGGTTTTCAATGCGAGAAATTGCTGATTTCTTAGTATGTAGCTTCTTTGCAAGCTGATCCTGAGTCATACCTGCATTTTCTCGTGCAATTTTTAGCATAACCCCTATTTTAAATTGTTCATAACCGTTGTCATAATCCTTAGCGAATTCAGATTCATTTTCTTTACGGGATGCGATATAATATTTTAGAGTTTTCATAATCTGTTCCTTCTTTCGAGATAGTCTCTTTTTCTTTTTTCAGCTATTTTTATTGCCTGAGCGGAGTTTTTTGTGTTTTTTTCTGAAAGGCATGATTTAGCACAATGAGTTTAGAGTTATCGAAGAAGCCTAGAATTCTAAAAATATCGCTTTTGTAGATAATTCTTACTTCCCAAGTGTCATCAGTATGAACGAGTTTTTTTAAATATTGAGAAGGGATGGACGGTAAATCTTCAATAAGTTTTAAGGTCAAGTTACTTTTTGAGCTTGTTTCGAGTTTAATGTATTTAGAAAATCCTCAACAGGACATTTTCCAGCCCCTGTTTCATAAAATATTATCACTCTCATAGTATAAAATATGTTAACATGTATGTTAACTTTATCAAGGATGTTTTCGGTGTGGGATGTGATTAAAGGAAGTTTTCACATGTTTTTTTTCTCTAAATACCTAATAGTTGAGTGGTTAAGTGGTTTCTCGGGGAATTAAAATAGGGTCTATCCGAGTTTCCCAAATTGTTTATTGTACAAAAAAATAGGTCTAAGGCCCCTGTTGCTTTTAAGCTTAAGGTTGAAGGAATCTACAATCGAATAGCACTATAGTTTTTGAAATATAGAACCTCGCGATTTCTTGCACAGGATTATTTACTTCTATGTGCCGTCATACTGTTAGGTTAGAAGAAAATGCCGTTTGGGAAACCTGGGTATAACCATTTTTCAAGAGAGGATACTTTGATATCTTCAGCGTGGTTTTTAATGCGAGAATTATTCGGTATTTGTCTTCAGCTTCCCCGTAATCTTAATACCTTTTCGTGTTATCATCTCCTGTATCTCATTATACGAAGATGAGGTCAGTAATCGCCCAGGGATCGAAATAAGTGGGGTATTACCTGAAGTGATGAGCCATCCGAGGTCGGAAACATGGCACCGTGTCAGAATCGACCACTCGACGCGATTGTCAAAGCCTGGACCCTTTAAGTGGATGTCTGCATCTGAAAAATTGTACGTGTGTGTTCCTTGAAGGGTACGTGCATTTCTGAACTGAAACAAAATTATTGATCCGAAAAGCGTAACAACCAGTGGCGGAATCGCAATTAAATTCATTACCAACCATGATTCGACAGGTTTGCCTAGTAATAATGAATTAACAGTGAATAATAATGCACTGAGCCATGGGACAATTACAAAGAAGCCAAGCCATAAGGTAAAAACTACTGGACGGCTTCGTAGACCCACATACCCAGCGCGAAGCATATCACCTGTGGTTGGTTTAAATGAGAATGTAACCATTATGATCTGTCGATACCTCTAAAGTAAAAGATGGAATTAGGTCTTTGGGTTTTGTGTCCAGTTTGTACAAAAAGTGACAATAATTATTTTTAACTACTTATTATCCTGAATTTTTATCGATGTCTACGGTTTTGTTAGATGCTTTTTTGTTGATATTTGGAGGGTACCCCGTTTTCCACTTTTTTATGTATTTAAAATAAACAACGAGGTTTTAAGATCAATGGAGATGATGTTTTCTGATAAGAAATATAATCTATACGAAAAGAGGGGGGAGTAAGTTTTCACGTAGAGCTTACATGCGGCAAAAAAAAACGGGAAGTTAGAAAAAATCTAACTTCCCGGAATTTCTTTGGTGACCCCAAGGGGAATCGAACCCCTGTTTTCGGCGTGAGAGGCCAACGTCCTAACCGCTAGACGATGGGGCCATGCAATGCGTGACTTTATACGTGAATCAGAACTGATTGTCAAGCTGGAATTTGAAATTAGTTATAAAAAAATGGAAGAGGGGGAACCAATACTTATCCCAAACTGATAAGCTCGTTCCATTTCTCCCTCAATGGAGGTTACTGAACCTTTTTTATCAGCACCCCGTATCAGAAGTTCGCCCTGATAGTCAAAGCCCATGGCATCCATGCCGTAGCGGGCGGTGAGGATGGCACCGTCAAATATTTTGGATCCATGGGAGGCAGCTATGCAGACGAAGTAGCCTGCCTTGGCTTTTTTGTTTTGTTGCAGTCCAAGATTATATTTTTGGGACCACATTGCTTGGGTACGATCGATTACAGCCTTGCCCTGGGCGGTAATGCCATAGAAATATATGGGGGAGCCGATCACCAGGATATCAGCGGTGTCTATTTTTTTGTATAGGATGTCCATGTCGTCTGCCAGGACGCAGATTCCAGTGGTGTCACATCCTCCACAAGCAATACAGGGGCTGATGTCGTAGTCGCAGATACGAATTAAGTCATAACTTATATTTACTTCGTGCATCCCCTCTGTTATTCGACGAAGTAGAATTTCGGTGTTACCCTTTTTGCGTGGACTACAGTTAAGAAGTAGTGCTTTCATGGAGTACTGTTTTTATTCCCTTCTGTGGTTTGTGGTTTGGCAATACGATCGAAAAACGCAGTGCGGCTATGCAGGTCAGCACTGTTTTCAGAGGAGAGAAATCGTGGTGCGCAACGCCAACACCAGTTGTTAAGAGTGGTGCTGGGGGTGTTCATTCGGCAATCATTACCGAAACCCAAAACATCCTGCATGGGGAGGATGGATAAGCGGGCCGGGGAGGATAGGGCGAGGTGAATGAAGTCATCACTAATTGCGGTGGCTTCGGAGCCACGGCGGTTCGAATATATTCGAACCCGTTCTTTGGTCGCATTATTTACCTCGGAGCTCATGTACCAGCCCAGGACGGTGTCGTTGTCGTGAGTGCCGGTGTAAACAACACAGTTTTGGGTGTGATTGTAAGGTAAATAAGGATTGTCGGTGTTACCGTCAAAGGCAAAAAGTAAGATTTTCATGCCGGGGAATTCCAGGGCGTCACGCAGTTCCTCAACTTCAGGGGTAATGATGCCCAAATCTTCGGCAATGATAGGTAACTTGCCAAGCCGTTTCTCCATTTCCAGAAAAAATGGTAAACCCGGCCCCGGTACCCAGCTTCCGTTGATTGCGGTCTCTTCATCTGCTTTGATCCGCCAGTATGATTCAAACCCACGAAAGTGATCAATGCGGACCGCATCAACTTGGGAGAAAATTGTGCGTAGTCGTTTTTCCCACCACTTGAGAAGTTGTGTTTCCACTGCAGGGTCTGGATCGTGCCATCTATAGAGTGGATTGCCCCAGCGTTGACCGGTGGCACTGAAATAATCTGGCGGTACCCCAGCGATATGGGATGGCTTTCGTGTGGAGGGTTCAAGTTGAAATATATCTTGGTTGGCCCATACGTCTACAGAATCTGCTGCTACGTATATAGGGAGGTCGCCGATGATTTGGATGTTTTTTTGATTAGCCAGCTTTTTAAGGCGGTTCCATTGGCGGAAGAAGATATATTGTTCAAAGCGATAATAGTTGATGCGATCTGCCAGTAACTTGGAGGCGGCGGAGAGCGTGCCGGGAACACGAACCCTATACTCGGCGGGCCACTCGTACCAGGGCAGGTCCTTAAATTTCTCCTTTAGGGCGAGAAAGAGTGCATGATCGTCAAGCCAAGGATGTTGCTTTGTAAAGTGGTCCAGTTGATTACCGTAATGGTGATTGGCGTGGAAACGCTTATAGGCAAGAGCAAGAATTGTTTGTTTTTCAAGTGCAGCTTGCCGGTAGTCCGTGAGGTATTCAGATGTTTTTCCGACAGGCAGCTCGGCGTGCTCAAGTAGTCCTTCTTCGACTAGTAAATCAGGGCTTATTAAAAGCGGGTTTCCTCCAAAGGCTGAAAAACTCATATAAGGCGAGTTGCCAAATATAATATTGGTCGGGCCTAGCGGAAGGATTTGCCACCAGCTTTGTCCGGCAGATTCAAGGTAGTTGAGGAATATCTCAGCACCTTTTCCCATGTCTCCTATACTATATTGACTTGGAAGGGAAGAGAGGGCTAAAAGGATGCCAGACGATCTTTTTGTGATAAAGGTTCTCAAAAATTTATACTTTCGTTAAATTTGATGTAGACTAACTTTGATGAAGGTTCGTTTCTTTGGTTGTAATCAATTAAACCGATTCGGGGAACTCTTTGTTTGCTTTTTTTTTGTTGATGAATTAGTATCTACGGTTTTGCAAAGGTTTTCACGTAAGGTGAAATTTAATTTAATACTATTAGTGGGTTGCAGGGGTAATAACAGGTGCTTGCAAATATTAAGGATGACCTTCTTGAAGTGGGAAAAAAAGAAGGTTGTATCACTTTCCAACATCTCAATGAGCTGTTGCCTGACAATATCAAAGATCCGCGTGCAATAGAAGCAGTTTTTGATTTTTTGGGTGAGAATAATATTGAGATCGTTACCCAAGAAGAGTCAGGGAAGAAAAAAACTTTGTCCGGTGAAGAATGGACCGGCAAAAAGGATTTCGATGACGATGGGATGGGCGGAATCGAATCGTTACCCAATACTGAGGAACATGATAGCGAAGAGACTACTACAACCTATCTTAGGGAAATGGGACAGTTTGACCTGTTGACTCCTGAGGAAGAGGCTAAGTATTCTAAGACCATTCGAGAAGGATTTGATGCCATTATCTTTGCTATTCGGGAACTTGATTCCGATATTACTGAGATAAAGATGTTGGTTGAAAGGATTGCTTTGTGGGAAAAACGTGATCCCACCTTGAAACCCAAGAAACAGCAACTTAATTATATGCGTCACTGTGTTGCGGTTACCGCTAGGAAGTATAAGAGCAAACGCGTACTCATTGAGCTGCACACCAAGTTGGAAGCCTATAATCGTTCCATAGAGGTTGCTAAGGATGCGATGATTCGTGCCAACCTTCGGTTGGTGGTTTCCATAGCCAAACGTTATATGCATCAGGGTTTGACTCTGGCCGATCTTATTCAAGAAGGTAATTTAGGCTTGATGCGGGCGGTTTTTCGTTTTGATTATAAAAAGGGTAATAAGTTCTCTACCTATGCTTCATGGTGGATTCGCCAAGCTATTACTCGGGCCATTCTTGATAAGACTAGGACTATTCGTCTTCCTGTTCACTTCCTGGAGTTGCGGAGCCAGTTTTTTAAGGCATTTTATGCACTTTTAAAAGAATTGGGTCGTGAGCCGACTCCGGTGGAAATTTCAGAGATGACCGACTTGCCCATGGACAAGATTTTGGCAATTCTCGAAGCGTCCCGTGAACCAATTTCTTTGGAAACTCCGGTGGGTGACGATGATTCCACCCTGGGAGATTTTTTGGAAAACCAAGAGGCCGAATCTCCCTATGAGTCTGTGCAGAATAGAGAATTGGCCACAAGAGTTAACGAGGTTTTGGATTCACTTACCGAGCGTGAGGAAAAAATTATCCGTTTGCGTTTCGGAATTGGTGAAAAAGCTGAATATACCCTTGAAGAAATCGGCAAACGGTTTAATGTTTCCAGGGAACGTATTCGTCAGATAGAAAAGAAAGCCTTGAATAGGCTTCGTCATTCCAGCCGCCGCGAGAAACTTCGATATTTTCTGGATTAATTTTATTCATCCGGGTCGTTGCGGTTCGGATGAATAAACCCCTCCTTTATGGCTTGGGCCATTCAACCTATTATTATAAGAAGCTCTGATACGCCAATGGATACTCATGTGCAAAAAGCCGGTTTAGGCGATATTTTGGATAAGGTACGGGCCGGTAAGCG
>JAOTSI010000139.1 GCA_029865005.1 Desulfobulbaceae bacterium | reverse complement strand
CCGAAGACATAGACAAGACGTCAGCTCTGCACTATCTCACCTCTTATTTTTCAGTTTCCAATAACCTCAAAGAGCAAATCTATTTTAAATTACCGGCAAAGGAAAAAAATATTCTTTTAGAAAGCTTTTACCGAGGAGGAGAAGAACTCATCTGGAAGATCAACAACCTTCATGCCATCACAGACACCTTCGGCTATGAAATATCCCAGCATCAACTACACAATTATTCAATAGAAACACTTAAAGCACGTTTTAAGCTTCTTTCCCCCTATACTCGCTTTCAATTCAAAGAAAAAATAGACTCAGCAACAACCAAGAAAGACAAAAAACAGTTAATTGCTATTTTAACAAAAGCCACCTCCATTGAAAGAAAAGCCACTGCCGAAAACCTGAGTAGCGCTTCTATCTACATCCTCATGACCAGGGGTAGTGAACTCTATGACAGTTCTTTTCGTAATATCCTCACTCCTATCATTCAAAAACGTATAAAATTATATTTTAACGATAATCTACTTTCTTTTCTCGCCCATATTGATCCCGACAGTCATTACATTTCAGATTTTATTATCAGCCTAGCCCAAAAAGGAAAACTCACCTCCCTTCTTCCCAAAAGCAGTATCATCCAACAACAAATTCTAGCCCTGACCATTGACTCTGCCTTTAATAGCGAAGACTCCATAATTCTTTTCTCAGCCACACTTATGCGCTTACTTGAAGTACTACATCCAGATTCCAGAACCTTTCTTATCAATCGAATTATAGCCAAAGCTGCTCAGAAAGAAACAACACACCTCAAACTTATCATTGCCTTACTGCAATACTACCACAATGAATACGGAGAGCTCATCGGTGCCAAAAACGATCAAAATATTATTAATTTTTTGACCAAACATGGAACCATCAACCTTAAGCGGTATCAAACAACCCCCTTTAGTCAGTGGAAATCAGATAATAAACTTGCATCACTCTCTGTTTTCCATCCCGATGATGACGGGCGTAGCTCTTTTCAAACTAACGCAACCACGTTGCTGGCCGGGGGATACAAACCAGAACTTTCCATCAACTTCACCCTGCTTACCCACACCTCCAAAGAACTAAACAGAATAAAAAGCATAATCAAAAAATCGCAGACAGGTTCTACCAAAAACCTAAGCACATTATTCAATGCCATGCGAAATCTAAATTTCGCCATCGACTTTTCGAAGATGATTAATAAGGTCATAATTAAACATTCTGTATTTATCTATCAAGATCCTAAGCAACAACAACTTCTACTCAGTCGATTTCTTAATAGCGATACAGAAATGTTCGCCCAAAGGGGCCACAGTTATTGGCGCTCTGAGCAACTCATTGATCCCTTCAAAAATCTCCTTAAATCTAATAATATATCAAAAAATCTTCTATTAAAACGCCACCGCTTCCTAAGTCTTGGTTCATGCGGCGGCGTTAAAGCGTACAGTAAACTTAATCGACTTTTTCTCTGTAATATTGATATATTAGCCACAATAGGGACCGGCTTAGCCACTATTAATAATCCATACAACAAAAATTTATTTGAAATAATAGCCGAAAATCCTTCCTCAATCACTTGGAAGGAAGTGGCTGACCTTTCCAGCTCTATTTTTTCAAAAGGTAGAGGAAGAGATTACCTACAACCAGGTTCATTACCAGCAGTACTTCAACGCCTTCTTATGGAAGAAAATAAATACATTACCACTCAATAGAATGTTTAGCCTACATACCCCGCTAACCATCAACCGCTAACCAATATTTATCATGCCTGTTTACACACGAACCCAAACAGAACAACTATTTTCTAAAGTTAAGTCTGCACCTGATAATGGCTGTTATCTAATCATTGGTGACCGGTTTCTATGTCGTCAACTCGCTGATGAACTTTGTACAGCTTTGGGAAGTGAAAACGCCACAACCCATAATATTGACGGAGAACGGGAAGACTTCACAGCCACCCTACAAAAGTTAAGAACATTCAGTTTATTTGCTGGCAAACAAATTTATCGGGTAAACGACACTTCATTATTTCACTCTAAAAACACTCTAGAGTCTCAGTGGAAAAAAATTGTTCAAAACCAAAATAAGGGCAACCACGGAACAACAGCCAACCAATTACGAACCATGCTCGCCGCTGCCGGGCTCAGAAAAGAAGTAGCACCCCATGCCTTTACCGCTCTTTCTGAGCCCCAATGGAAAAAACTCTTCGGATTCAACAAACCAACTGAAAATATTGATTGGACCCATGACATTCTTGTCAGTAATCCAGCCCCTGAGAACAGTAAATCAAAAACACCAAGTGGCAAGGACACTGCCTCATTACTTGAAGAATCATTAAGTAAAGGACTCCCTACCGGTAATATATTAGTTTTAATTGCCGAGGACGTGGACAAACGCAAACGTTTATACAAGTACCTCAAAGACAACCATGTCGTCATAGACCTTGGAGTTGATACGGGAAGCGGAAGCGCTGCAAAGAAACAACAACGAACCATACTACTCGAACTCATAGAACAAACTCTTAAAAAGTATGGAAAGAGCATGGGACCAGGTGTTGCTGATACTCTACTGGAAAGAGTGGGATTCCAGCCGGTTGCAGCAGTAATGGAAACAGAAAAACTCGTCCTTTACCTCAATAATCGTGACCGCGTGGAAAAAGCAGACATTGATTTGCTTGTGGGACGCACTCGACAGGAAGCACTTTTTGAACTTACCGGTGCACTTGGAGCCCGCAATCTTGAACAGACTCTACTCATCGCCCTACGCCTCCTTGAAAATGGTTACCACAGCTTGGCCATAATTGCCACCCTACGCAACAACATAAGATCACTACTTCTTTTCCGAACTCTCTTACAATTCCCCGAAGTAGGATATCACCCGACCATGAGTGCCCAAAATTTTCAAAATAAATGTTTACCCACTCTTAAAGAAAATGCAATATGGACCAAAGAGCTATCTGGCCACCCCTACGCCATATTCATGCAATTTAAAACTGCTTCTGGACTTTCTCTTAACACCTTAAAATATTGGCTCGTAGTGCTATTAAAAACAGAAATGAGACTCAAAGGATCTTTTATCGATGATAAAATAATACTCCACAACCTATTTGTCGATCTTCTTTCCCATGCTAAATTAAAATCTTGAACAGGTTATACAACCTACACCAGAAACAACAAAAAATTGTTCTTTCAACTTAATACAAACCATCTAAAAAACCGCACAACAGATAATTGTCTCCTTCATATGAGTGAATAATCCCTCTTCAATTCAAAAAAAATAAAAGCATCTCTTGAAATAGCGCTGTAAAGAATTATCATATAAATGAAGCTAAAAGTAACATTGACAGACAAACAACCCAAACGTTAAACAATACAAATTGTCTAATTATCATATAATTAAAGAAAATCTACCGAAACCAAAGGCGGACAACAATTTTCTAGATATTTACAAACTTTCTTAAGTACCATGTTATAGTGTCATGTTTTTCAACTGTTGATAATAACGAACAGCTGCGGTATCCCTGATTATTTATAATAAAAAAATATTCCCCATAAAACTTGGTTTGATGACTAATATTGGAAGAAAAAGCATTGACCATCGGTTAGTTATTGGGCAAAATGAAGAAAAATGCTATTTATCTCTAGTCCAATTTAATTCAGCCAGGCATCTAATCCTGTTCGCTGGAATTAATAACTGTTAAAATTCCTGCGGAATTTATTATATAATGAGCAAAGAAGACACCATTTTCAAAGAGGACTCTTTAACCGATGACCTTACTGATTTCAGAGAACCTCCTCTTTTTAAAGTGATTCTCCATAATGATGACTATACCACAATGGATTTCGTAGTAATGATTCTGGAAAATATTTTCGGTAAAAATATAGCAGAGGCAACACAGATCATGCTCAATATCCATCATCAAGGAAGAGGAATTGCCGGAATTTTCACCAAGGAAATCGGAGAGACAAAGATAATCATTGTCCACCAATTAGCCAAAGACAGCCAATTTCCTCTCAAATGTTCACTGGAAAAAATTTAATAAGCGGAATCCATAGCCATGCTAAGCAGAGAACTTGAACTTGCCTTGATAAAAGCGATTAAAGAAGCCAAAACCCACCGCCATGAATATGTAACAGTGGAACATATGTTGTATGGCTTACTTGATGATGATTTCACCAAACATATTATCACCAATTGCGGCGGTAACTTTTCAAGCTTAAAAGAGAGACTGGAACGCTTTTTTGCAGGAGGACTTCCCACCTTACAAAATTCAGAGACCGAACCTGCTCATACTGTTGCTTTTAACCGCGTACTCCAAAGAGCAGTAAACCACGTACAGAGTTGTGGCAAGAAGCAGGTTGACACTGGGGACGTGCTCGTCGCTATATTTGCCGAACCAGATTCCCATGCCGTATATTTTCTTGGTACAGAGGGTATAGGTCGTATTGATGTGGTTGAGTACATCTCTCACGGCATGCCAGAGCATACTGCTGACCAGACTTTTATATATAACGACACCGATACAAAACCCCACAAACAGCACGACGAGGTTCCTGGCCCGCTTGAACTCTTCACCATCAATTTTACAGAGATGGCAGAAGAGGGGAAAATTGATCCGCTTATAGGCAGAGACAATGAACTTGAACGAATGATGCAAATTCTCTGTCGCCGCAAAAAAAACAACCCTCTGCTGGTTGGCGAGCCGGGAGTTGGAAAAACAGCTATTGCCGAAGGCTTAGCCTTAAGTATCCACGAAGCATCACAGGTAAATACTGCTAATGAAATCAATCAAGAAATTAAAAAAAACGATATCCCAGAGTTACTAAAAAACACCGAAATATACATGCTCGACATGGGCACTCTGGTAGCAGGTACTAAATATCGTGGTGACTTTGAAAAAAGACTCAAGGATGTCGTTGCTGCCATCCAACAAAAAGAAAAGGCTATTCTCTTTATAGACGAAATGCATACCATCATTGGTGCAGGAGCCACCAGCGGCGGTTCCATGGACGCTTCCAACCTACTCAAGCCCGCTCTTCAATCTGGAAGCTTACGCTGTATCGGCTCGACCACCTATGAAGAATATAACAATCACATTGATAAAGATCGCGCGCTATCACGACGATTCCAAAAAATAGACATCGAAGAACCATCCATTGATGAGACCTACGAAATTCTAAAAGGGTTACAGCTACGCTACGAGCGGCACCACCAAATTCATTATTCAAAAAACGCTTTACACGCCACAGCCGAACTCTCGGCCCGCTATATAAATGATCGTTTTATGCCGGATAAAGCCATCGACATCATGGATGAAGTGGGAGCGAACTTTCGCATGCTAGGAAAAGTCGGCAAGACCGTAACGATTCGCGACATTGAACGCGTTGTATCCAAGGTTGCACGGGTACCGATCCCTACTAAAGCCCAAAACGATCTTGGTGAAATTCGCACACTGGACACTGCTCTTAAAAAAGTAATTTTCGGACAAGATCAAGCCATTGAAACCCTTGTTCAGGCAATAAAAAGATCCAGGGCTGGCTTAGGCAACCCCCAGTCCCCCACCGGTTCATTTCTTTTTGCAGGCCCTACCGGTGTAGGCAAGACAGAAGTTGCTAGACAGCTGTCGGCCGCTATGGGAATAAATTTTGAACGATTTGACATGAGCGAATACATGGAAAAACATGCAGTCGCCCGGTTGATCGGTGCCCCTCCTGGCTATGTCGGTTTTGAACAAGGTGGCTTGTTAACCGATGCTATACGTAAACACCCTTACTCCCTTCTCCTTCTAGATGAGATCGAAAAAGCCCATCAAGATATTTTCTCCATTTTATTACAGGTGATGGATCATTCTACCCTTACCGACAATTCGGGAAGAAAAGCCGATTTCCGTAATGTCATTATTATCATGACCACCAATGCAGGAGCCAGAGAGATGAGCGAACAAACCATCGGCTTCATCAGCAACGGAGGCGGTAAAGAGCAAAAAGCCATCAAGAACCTTTTTTCCCCGGAGTTCCGCAATCGTCTTGACGCTACAGTGACCTTCCAACCACTAAAAAAGACAACTGTTGAGCTAATCGTCGACAAGGTCGTCAGCGAACTTAGCCAAAGGCTCGCTGATAAGAAAGTTCGCATCTCACTAAGCTCCGAAGCTAAAAAATGGTTAGCCGACAAAGGCTATGACCCAGCCTACGGTGCCCGACCACTCCAACGATTGGTTATCAAAGAGATCGGCGATCCCCTTACCGAAGAAATCCTGTTTGGAAAACTTACCTCTGGCGGAAAAGTAAGAGTGGAGAGACAAAACGATAAAATGCACTTCATTTACGAGACCTAATCAAGCGGAAAAATGTAAATGGTTACAGACATCTCACCTTCACGCAGTTGCCGCTCCTCACTATAACCTTTCTATGCGGGCGAGGATAACCGCGTAAAGATGAGATGTCACCCCTATTTCCATGACCGTTCAACGTCTACCCTTGTACAACAGGCCCTAATCTAGCACATCCAAAACATGCTAGTCCCCCCTAAACAACCTTCCCTTAGGCTTTAAAGAAAAGACAAACACTCAAGTTATAATTTCCCTCTCAAGACCTAAATAAACTAAGAATAAATATTACTTCAAATGGTATAATTATTTTTACTTTTCTTTCCAACTTTGTTGACATCTCAATAAAAATAAGCTAATTCTCCAATAAGATTTTTTTTATATTAATATGGTTACTTGTTTTAAAGCTCCCACGATGTGGGAGTAAAAAATAAATACCTTATCACGTCAATACAGCAATTCTGTTCAAAACCAACACAATCCCCCAAGGAGGAAGAATAGATGGTAAAGAAAATTTCCATGCTTGCACTGGCAGGAATGGTAGCATTACCAGGAATAGCCGCCGCAGGTGCCGGCAGCAGCCCCCATGACCTTGATCAAAAGATTGAGGAGCTTTCACGTGATATCGATTCACTCAAGGCTAAACTCGCCAGACAAAACGAAGCACTTACCGTAGTTGACGACAAAGTTAACAACGTTGAAAGCGATCTTGATAAATCCATGGATGAAAATGGTGCAGGCAAAATTAAATTCTCCGGCGACTTTCGTTCTCGCTTGGATGTGATGACTTCAAGCACTGCAGCTCAATATTCCGTTGGTCAAGCAATGCAAGGTTTCGGCATGGCTCTACCAATGATGATGGGACAAGGACCCTATTCTTACGGCCAGATCAGAATGGCTGTTGCTGGCATGAAAATGATGCCTGCCTATATGCGTGCTGGCATGTTCCAGATGATGGGTATCACCCCTGAACAACCTGTAGAGTATAACAACGATACCAATCTGACCAACAGATTGCGTTTAAACATGATTGCTAAACCTTTTGAAAACATTACTTTCAAAGGTCGGCTCGCCATGTACAAGGCTTTTGGCATGCAATCCAATCCGGACGGCTCCGGCCCCTTCACTATGGACGGTTTCTACTGGGACGGCAACTCTACTCGCCAACCTGTAGACAGTGCCTTACGGGTTGACCGAGCTTATGTCAACTGGACCTCCATCGCTGACTTGCCCATCTGGTTTTCCGTTGGTCGTCGCCCAACCACTGATGGCCCCCCAGGCTACATTCGCATGAATGATGAAAAAAACGCTACCCCCACTGCATACATGGACTATCCTTTTGACGGTATTGTCTTAGGAACTGCTTACAGCATGGGAGATGACGCTGAAGGTAAACTTCGATTCTGTTACGGTCGTGGTTTTGAGGCTGGTCTTTCCATTGAAAACCTCCCAGGTGCTTATGGTCCGCGCGGACTCAACGATATGGACTTTGCAGGCTTCAACTGGGATGCTTACAAGAAAGATGATACATTCTTGAATGTTCAAGTTTTCGGGGCATATAATCTAGTCAATACACCAGACGGTATCGACTTCCCTAACCCACTTGAGCAAGCTGGTTTAGTACAAGGCAACGGTATTCTTGATCGTCAGAATCTGGGTAACATGTACCACAGCTCTTTTGTCTTCATGAACAAAGCCGGCGATCTTAATTATTTCCTCTCCGGTGGCTGGAGCCACACCATGCCAGCAGGATATGACGAATTGGGTAATAGCCTACTCGGTTCATGGTGGGAAGAGTTGGAAGATAAAGACGGTTACTCTGTCTATGCCGGTATGCGTTACGACATCAATGATTCTTTTAAAGTCGGTGGCGAGTACAACTGGGGCAGTGAAAACTGGTTAGGTATGACTCCAGGTCACGACGATCTTTATAACTCTAAATTGGCTGCACGTGGTCATGTCGGCGAATTGTACATGATCTACAACCTGCCTGCAGGCGATGCATTATCTGAGAATGCCCAAGCCTTTATTCGACTTGGAGCCCAGTACTACAAATATGACTACTCTGGTTCCGGGAGCTGGTTAGGATCACCGGTTGATGTTGACAATCTAGCAACAGATCCGCTCTATGCTCAATTCTTCCCTGCTTTGGATGATATGACTCAAGTCTACCTTACTTTTGAGGCTGCTTTCTAGTTAAAGCAATAGACCCACAGTACATCACATAAGGGGGAGAGCTTTTGCTCTTCCCCTTTTTTATTATCCTAACTCATAAAAGCAACTATCCAGCATAATAACTAACCACTCACATTCTCACAGTGTATCATATCATTTAGTTACAAGACCTGTGACCAGGTACCAATTATCATATTTCAAATCCATTAGTCTCCAGCTATTAGACTAAAACGAGAACTCAGTCACCAGCAATTCACAACTAAAACCTTTGAATAACAACACATCACCAAAAACTTGAAAAACATGGTAATCACCAAACATACCCAAAATAAGCTTCACTGGTACCACTCGACACACCTCTCCATACCGCACGCCATGTTCACCAGCTCCGGAGGAACAAGTGATGGACCATATAATTCGTTAAATCTAAGTTATGGAGTAAAAGACAACCCGGACAACGTTGCAGCCAACAGAGATGCTATAAAAAATGTCTTGGATTTACATCGACTGGTTTCACTGGGGCAAGTACATGGAGATAACATTCTAAAAATAACGGATGGAACTAAAGATCTAGAATTTGATGGATACGATGGACTTGTTACCAACATTCCGGGAACCGGCCTACTTATCCAACAAGCCGATTGCCAAGCCGTACTCCTCTACGACCCCACCCTAGGAGTTATCGGGGCCGCTCACTGCGGCTGGCGTGGCACTACAAATAACATTTTAGCCAAAATCATAGAGTTTATGCAGGCCGAATATTCCACTTCCCCAAAGAATCTTCATGCTCTCATTAGCCCTTCTCTGGGGCCCTGTTGTGCCCAATTCATCAATCACCGCAAAGAACTCCCGACTATAGCATCTCAATTTAAAGGGAAAAACAATCATTTTGATTTTTGGGAAATAAGCAAGCACCAGTTACTTAATGCCGGTTTACATAATCGGAATATTGCTACCACCAAAATTTGCACTTCCTGCAACCACAACTTTTTTTCGTACCGAAGAGCTGTACGCCTCGGTTCACCAACAACAGGCCGAAACGGCACTGTTATAGCGCTACCGAGCCAAGCAACAAAGACGATATAAATATAAAAAAGAATATTAGCGAAAAGAAAGATCACACACTAAAGGCACGTGATCGGAATAGGTAACCGCAGGTAGGTAGAAATTTTCAACCGCAAATTCTTTGCTGTGAAGAATAAAATCAAGTTGTCGCTTGGGCGCACGGCTGGGATGGGAAGGAAGCCCCTTTTCATCGACACTTTTTAATCCAGTAGCGGCAAGAAAAAGATCCAACTCACGCCGACCCCATAACACATTAAAGTCACCTGCTAAAATAACC
>JAOTSI010000008.1 GCA_029865005.1 Desulfobulbaceae bacterium | reverse complement strand
AATATTCTTACTCACCAAGGAAGAAATCCCCTATTTCAGTGCGGTAATAGTGGAGTCATTTAAAGAAGGAAAACCGGGCAAACCCATTACCATCCATGCCACAATCATGGTGGAAAGAGACTCCCAAAAAGGTATTATCATCGGCAAACAAGGGAAGATGATAAAAAAAATAGGCACTGATGCCCGCCATGATATTGAAAAACTGCTCGATGCCCGAGTAATGTTAAAGTTATTTGTTAAGGTAAAAAAGAAGTGGACTAAAAATCAGCAAATACTACGAGAATTAGGAATGTAGCACAAAATGGCAACCGTAATTGGTCACTGGCACCTCATCTTCATGCAGATGCCACCTACCCGCATAGGTCTGCTCTAACAAGCAACGCCAACTACATAAAGCAAACCCACCTGTGACCACTTACTATCTTGCGGTGGATTTACACATCTAGTTACAAATCATGTAACCAGATACGTGCACCATTTACTAATTATTGTTGGATTACCTCGTAACTAAGAACGCCGCTTTAGTAAGCGTTCACCAACACCACGTCTGCACGCGATCAGACCGGATTCACATAGGATTAACTATACACATCCGCAGCACTGGTGAACGCTTACTAGACCGATGTTGTGGAACTGTTCTTTTTAACCGGTGAACGGTTACCCGCTTTATTATATACAATGTAAGTGTTGACTTGATAAACAAGACTAAAAAAAAGACAAGCAGATATGCTATAGAATCCAAGATAGGAATTTTTTTTCGACGCCCTAAGGCTGTTTTTAAAAAACTACAGACTAAGCCTTTAAATTATCCGCTAGCCCACTTCAATCATAATAGACAAACTATACCAACACAAAGCAATAGGCGATCAACCCAGGATAGGGTCATCACAAGGATCGCACCTACATATGCTACCCAGCTCCCTTCTATTCGAAATATCCTTTTTGTTTTTTCATCACCTTAAACAGTTCTCAAACATTTTATATATTTTTACAGTAGCAACTAAAAATAATTAACCATCTGCAATCATCCTTTTTATTAACAACTACAAACACCCTTCCCCTTCCTAACTAATTGAAAAATAAAACTCCCCTTTCCAATGTTTACTATAACCCTCCCTAACAACCAACCTCACACTTAAGCGAGAATAATATCCATTTTCTGCTTGACACTTTTTAATTTTCGGCATACAAGATATTTAAGGTCCTAAATTTATGCAATTTAAGACTTTAGGATTCTCAAGAGGTGAGATCCTTTTCAATAAAAACTTAACATAATGATATTAAAGCTATGAAAATTACAAGAGCAGCCGAATATGCAATCCGATGCATGGTGTACCTAGTTAGAAAAGGAAAAGGAACTTTAGTGAGTCGACGAGAAATAGCGCATCAAGCTGAGATTCCAGCCCAATTCCTAGCAAAAATTGCCCAAGAACTAGCCCGTGCCGGTTTTATTGAAATCCGGCAGGGAGCGAAAGGAGGATTTGTTTTAATTAACGAACCCAAAGAAATGAACTTGCTCGAAATTGTAGAAACCATCATTGGAGAAATCAGTCTCAATGAAAGCAGCGCCCTTCTCGATTTCTGCTCCGACCCGAACCAATGTCCCGTTCATTCCGTCTGGACTGATGCCACCTCTCAACTACGTGACACTCTGCAAGGGGTTACTTTTGATAAAATATCCAAAAAAGGATCATGTATAAGTATTGAGAAACCCAAAAGCGACAAATAAGCCTATTATTTTAAGGTCCTTTGGCCCTAGCCCTGAGTAATAATAAGAAATAATCTTTGAAACAATAATTACCTAAACATTGATTATTTCATGACTTACTACCATAGAGCACCAGAAGTATCATAGATCAATAAACTCATGGTAAGTGGCTTTTCGCAGGCACCTCATCTTCACACGGTCACCCTCGTGCGCATAGATGGATTATAGCGTGCAGCGGCAACTACATATATAAGGCACCTGTGACCACTTACCATCTCCTAATTTATCAAATCAGCTAGTTACAAGCTGTAGTCAGGTACAATATATCGAGTCGAGTAGTAGTAGTAGTAGTAGTAGTAGCTACATAGACATAAAACGTCTGTGATTTTCTAATACCCATAACTAGCCCGAATTCAAGGTACGTTCATGCCCGAAGCAATACCAAAAAAGAACCTTATTCTTTTAACTTATCGCTTTTACAAAGAAGGATTTCGTTCCATGACTTTGGGACGTACCCTTTGGAAGATTATTTTCATCAAACTTTTAATTATGTTTGGAGTACTAAAGATTTTTTTCTTCCAAGATTTTCTAGAATCAAGCTTTTCAACCGATGAAGAACGGGCTGAATATGTACTGAATCAACTCACCAAACCAGCTCGTCAATTTAAATAGGGGCAACTATTTTAGTTTGTATTATCCCATCAATCAAGTGTTAGAGGTATGCGATAAATCACCCCTCTTGTTTACAGATTTGAGAAGGAATATTTTTTGACATTTCTGATTATAAGTTGCGCATCAACCTATATATTCTTTTCTGATCTAAAATTTTACAGCCAGTAAATAATTATGCTAAAATTAATTAATGACAAAAATAGGTTTAGCTTTTTTCAGGTACCACTACCGGCTAATCCCATTTAATTAAGCACGCAAAAATAACCATTTAAACACAAATACACCAGTAACCAGATACTTAATCCTAATAAAATACCATTTTCAAAACAAACCCAACATAGGAGGCATATTATTATGATCGACAATATTGACCTGAACATGGTGAACTGGGCCAGAGCACAGTTCGCCATGACAGCGATGTATCATTGGATATTCGTTCCTCTTACCTTAGGATTATCCTGGCTATGTGCTTTTTACGAAGCAATATATGTAAAAACCGGCAATGATGAGTGGAAACGACTTAGTCAATTTTGGATGAAACTCTTCGGAATAAACTTCGCCATTGGAGTCGCCACCGGTATCATTCTTGAATTTGAGTTCGGCACCAATTGGTCCAACTATTCTTGGATGGTTGGCGATATTTTCGGAGCACCCCTAGCCATTGAAGGAATCGTCGCCTTCTTCCTTGAAGCTACTTTTTTTGCGGTAATGTTTTTTGGCTGGGAAAGGGTTTCCAAAAGATTTCATCTTTTTTCTACTTTTATGGTAGCCTTGGGCTCCAACCTCTCCGCCCTATGGATCCTTGTAGCTAACGCCTGGATGCAATATCCAGTCGGGATGGCATTTAATCCAGATACCGCTCGCTTTGAGATGCAGAATATACTGGAAGTTATCTCATCTCCAGTGGCTATCTCAAAATTCACTCATGCCACAAGTTCAAGCTTCATTGTAGGATCCCTCTTCGTACTTTCCATATCTTCTTGGTACCTTTTGCGCAACCGTCATGTACGAATGGCCCAGCGCTCCATAGTAGTTGCCGCCGTCTTCGGTTTACTCAGTTCTCTACTTGCCGGTTTTACCGGCGATGAATCTGCCTTTGAAAATGCAAACCACCAACCCATGAAACTGGCCGCTTACGAAGGACTCTATAATGGAGAGAGTGGGGCAGGACTGGTTGCTGCCGGCATAGTCAACACATCTAAAAAAGTCGGTGACGATCAAGATCCTTTTCACTTTGAAGTCCGTATTCCAGGTCTGCTATCCTTACTAGCCAACCGTTCTCCCGGCAGTTTCGTACCTGGTATCAATGATCTGGTCTATGGTAATGAGCAAGAAAATATCATGGGCGTAGATGAAAAAATTGAAAAAGGTAAGATTGCAGTGAGCAGTCTGGATACCTATAAATTGGCAAAAAAGGCAGGAAATATCAAAGAGGCCGAATCAGCATTAGCTACTTTTAAGGAACATCAAAATTATTTAGGCTACGGCTTCCTTGAATCACCTGAAGAAGCCGTCCCCCCTGTGGCCATATCATTTTACAGCTTTCATATCATGGTGATACTTGGCAGTCTTTTTCCACTAGTATGCTTAGCATATCTCTTTTTTATCCATAAAAACACTTTATCCAAGCAAGTATGGCTTTTACTCCCAGGAGTCTCCCTCTTCTTTCTCAGTCTTATCGCCTCCCAGGCTGGCTGGGTAGTTGCAGAAGTTGGTCGCCAACCATGGGCTATTCAAGGATTGTTACCTGTCACTGTCGCCCGATCTAACCTGACAAGCGGCACCATACAAACAACATTCTATATGTTTGTTTTCCTCTTTACCATATTACTCATCGCAGAAATCAGAATTATGCTCAAACAAATCAGTATCGGCCCCAAGGAGTCATAAAATGATAGGTAATCTTGATCTTGTAACCCTTCAGCATATCTGGTGGGTGCTCTGCTCAGTGGTCGGCTCCCTTTTTCTCTTTTTAACTTTTGTTCAAGGAGGGCAGACTATCTTATGGCAGGTCTCTAAAAATGAAGTGGAAAAATCACTAATTATTAACTCATTGGGACGTAAATGGGAATTGACCTTTACCACTTTGGTTCTATTCGGCGGAGCCCTATTTGCCGCTTTTCCTAAATTTTACGCCACCAGCTTTGGTGGAGCTTACTGGGTATGGATACTCATTCTTTTCACTTTTATCATTCAAGCCGTTAGTTATGAGTTTCGCAAAAAACCTAACAACTTTCTTGGAGCTGGCACCTACGAATTTTTTCTACTAATAAACGGCTCAGTCGGCTTACTGCTTATCGGAGCTGCAGTTGGCACTTTTTTTACCGGCTCAAATTTCACCCTCAACGACTACAACTTTGTTACCTGGTCCCATCCTTTACGAGGCCTAGAAGCAGCATTCTCCCTTTTCAACCTCTCCCTCGGACTCTTTCTAGTCTTTAATGCCAGGGTGTTGGGAAGCCTATACCTAATCAACAATATCGATTTCAAACCGGTACCTGAACTAGAATACCGCCTAAGAAGAGCATGCTTTTCCAACTTCACCTGGTCCCTGCCCTTTTTACTCTATATCCTTGTCAGCCTGCTATTGATGAGTGGCTTCGGCTTGGATGAAAACGGCTTAGTAGCCATGGTTAAAAGAAAATACCTGGCAAATTTAATTGGACAACCATGGATACTACTAATATTATTAACAGGTGTAGTACTGGTAGTTCTGGGTGTTTTGCGTTGCACTAAAAATATGAAAAGCAGCGGCATCTGGTTCGCTGGACCTGGTACCGTACTGGTAGGGTTAGCAATATTCTTCACCGCAGGGTTTAACAATACTCCATTTTACCCATCCAAAGTGGACCTCCAATCAAGCCTCACAATATTTAATGCCTCATCAAGTCATTATACGTTGACAGTCATGACCTATGTGGCACTTACCATACCTTTTGTCCTAGCCTACATCTCCTATGTCTGGTACGCCATGGATAAAAAGAAACTAGGAACGGAAGAACTCGGAAGTGATGCTTATTAAGAGGATTAAAACTATTAGTCACCTTACCTGTAAACCACTCTCCCGGTGAAAATCCATACTTAACAAGTGGGTTATCACCGGGATACGAGGTAAGAATATAAAGCTCTATGTTTCCAATTTAATAAAAGCTCACTTTTTGAACTAATGCATGAAATAGGTACGGGTTAATTTACTAACAAAATATAAAACTTCGCTAAATTTACAACAGGATTTCTATCATGACTTTTTTACTTATATTTTCTTGGTTTGCGGTTATCGGCATTTCCTACAAAGCAGCCGTCATAGTACTCGATAAACACAATTTACTCTAAAATAGCTGGAAAAATATATTATCCCATTCGGCTTTTCGATTAACCGTCTTCTAAGACGGCCGCAGAAAATAATAAATGTCACAAAATTGCACAAAATTTTTAGTCGTCTTCTTTATCAAGGCAATAGGCGAATAGTGTTGCTATGGGCCTGTTGCCTCTCCTTGATGACGACTAAAAATCCGATATCGGTAAGCAAAAACAACGAATTTTGATATTTATTTTTTTCCGTGACCATAAGCTCTACCTTCCCTATTGTTAAAATCTTCAATCTCAAACTCACATGACTAAAAACAAACAAAAAATCCTTCTAATGGGTTCCAACGTCACCATTCTCAATATTCCAATCAAAGAAGTAAGCCTGTTAGAAGAAGGCGCTTTACCTGCCTACGGATATAATCCAGGTGATGATATCAATCTTCTAGCCGGAGATGTTTCCATTGAACAAGGTCGCCTGGAACATTGTCTTATTTGGCTTGGTTCATACCTGGAAGAATCAGAAGTCAACCCGCGAATCCATACTCTGAGCTACGGTGAAGAGAAGAAGGTGTATCAAATTTTTCGTAAACGAAAAACTAACTTCTCCGACAAAGACGACCATGGTTGGTTCATGATCAATCAAATCCTACCCGCCGAAGGGCGCGGGTCCCAGCGAGAGCCCTTTGTAATCGCAGATAACAACCTTAAGGTAATTTCTGGTAACAGCGGCATGTTACTCATTGACGACTCCGGGGTACCGCCTCATATTTGTGATGATATTGTGGAATTAAATCCAGACATCTGGTGTATCGCCATGGGCATATCCGTTGCCCACTGGAAGGAATGGGCCCTGCGACTCGGTGAGCGATTCACCCTATTCTGCAGGTTATCCGACCTTGAGACAACCCGCATGGAGATGGACAGTTCCGTAAACTGGGAATCCATTGTGGCCATGTGTTTACGCGCCTTACGCACCGATGAAGTCGGTTTATGGGATGAGGAAAAATCACGCTTTCGCTGTCACATTATAGTAGAGATGTTTCCCCACGGCTTGCTCTACGTAGGTCCGGGAGGGACATATTTCCGCTACAGAAGTGGAACCTTGCCCGAAAAAAGCTCGCCCCGCCACATCGGATCGGTACCGTGTTACGACACCTTGGTAACCTCCATGCTAGCTATCGATGCCCTTCGCTTTAACGGTTTCAAATTTAACCGGAACTCCGTATTTGATTTCTCCAAAAGAATCCTAGCTAATTGGAAGATTCTTTACGAACACGGATATAATTTTCAAAATGGTTTGGAATTTCCCAAACTAGATTTCACCATCACCTACCCTCAAGGTGCCCCCTGTTCTTTTATTGATGACCGCAAGGATCCCGCATTTATAGAACTGCCTCCATTTTCCCCAAATTTTGATCGAACTTTAGAACTAGTCGCGGGACAAGAATGGAATGAAGCCAAGAAAAAGGCCTTACGATCTTTTTTCTGCTACCGCCAACCGATGTGCTATACGGGGCAAGATAATATAAGTATCAGCCAAATGGATATTATTGTAAACGTGCTTCATAACCTAAAAGAAGAGGTAAATCGAGGCTGCGGCTTCGACAATCTTTCCATCTTTAACCTAGGTCACTTGCGCACAACGGATCCGGCTGAAATTGATCCTATCATCACCCTACACAATGTGATGGACAGTTATGTATTTAAAGAAAGTGTTCTTCGTCCCCTGTGTATCGGTGTTTTCGGTCCCCCAGGATCAGGAAAGTCCTTTGCGGTTAAACAGGTTGCCGGAGTCATATCCCAGAAAATTGAAGGAAGTCCGTTTGACTTCTTTGAATACAACCTTACTCAATTTGCCAGTCCAGATGAAATCAATTCCGCCATCGATCCGGTGCGTGCTTCAGTGGCCCAGGGTAAAGTTCCCATTGTTTTTTGGGACGAATTCGATTGTCGCTACGATGATTACGAATTTGGCTACTTACGCTACTTCCTCCCGGCCATGCAGGACGGAGTCACCTACGTACACGGAATCCCATACCATATCGGACGGGCAATCTTTGTTTTTGCAGGCGGAGTGAAAGCGAGTTGGGAGGGGATGGAAGACATTCTTCAAAAAAGCGGTGAAGAGTTGCAACTAGCCAAAACCCTTAAAATACCGGACTTCATGAGTAGACTCCGGGTCGTTCTAGACATTGACGGCATTGAAATTCCAGAGGAACTTTTGCAGGATTCTGCCAAGCCGGAGGATCTTGCCGAATTACGACGTATTCTACTCAAACGTTCCTTTATAATCGCCCATCAGATGCAGACTCATTGGAAAAGTGCGGCCAGAAAAACCTCCGGCCTACTTCTCCGCTTACTACTGGGCCGCTATAAATATGGGGCCCGCTCCATCGAAGCGGTCATTGAAGCTAGCAGAGCCGCCGACCGACTGGTCTACGGACTACCGGAACTTATTCCACCTTCGGCGGCGCGAATCCATGCCCAATGGCGTATTGATCTAGAACGAAGAATCGATCTAGTCCGTAAAGAAAGTGGATTAAGAGCGGTATGGTAAAATAAACTCAGTTGAAATGCAGTATCCCCCAAATGTGGGTGGTTGGGGTACTGCTATCAGCTATATCATGTTTCAAGAAAGGCAACAGGCCCATAATATTGCTATGTAACTGTTGCCTTGACAAAGAAGAAGGATAAAAAGACAAGCTGGCAAGCGCAGACTCCGAGAGGAGATAATTTATTTTTCCCGAGGCCCTTAAGTATCAAAAATGAACCATTACTATGGAGTGGTGTTTTTTCCACCACCGAAATCAATCAAGAAAGTTCGATCCGAATAGCGGCCACTGCTACCTCCATCTCTCCCAAAGGCTCAACCTCCAGAGGACATAGCGTGAGCAAATAATAGGTAGAATTGAGAACCTCAAACTTACGTAATAAAAGTTTATCGTTCTCATTAATGTCCATGGAGATATTATTTGCTTCCGGCAACTCCAGAATAGAACCAGCCTTTTGTAGGGTGTCTTCTAGCACAGAGGTAAAAGCAGCTAGAGCATCTGATGAGATCGGACTTTTATAATCAACCAACGGAAAGCCCATCTCATCGGCGACCACAGCCCCATGAAAATTGTTTCTCTCGCACATTCCAGAGATAATAGTATCTAGCTTCGTCCCATGCAGTTGCTTGGCACCTTCAACCTCATCATAATCCTCTGATTCCAACAACCTTTCCGCATCCTCTTTAGAATCACCCACCTCTTTATAACGAGTCAACAACTCAAAGGCGAGTTTTTTATAAGGCTGTCCGATATCACCTCCGTCTTGCAACATCGCCACAGGTAACCCTTTAATGGAGGCAATTTCAAAACGGTTATCAAAAGGTACAACAGCGTCGAGAAAATAGGTAGCTGGCAAACGCGTTTTAAAATGATTATAAATTTTACATTCCGACTCAGATTCCCTATCAAACATAGTGGTAACGATACCGTCGAGTTGCAGCTCTGGGTTCACATCATGCTTAAGCCACTCAGCAAGCTTAATCAACCGAGGCAAGGATTTTACGGTACCAGCCTTGCAATTGATAATCACCAAATAGCCGGTACTCACACTCAACACCGCTTTTACGATCCGCCCTACCCCAACCGGAGCATCAATTAGTACAAAATCAAAGCCTTCTGCCATTCTTCCTAGCAACGAAGCCAGGTTACCATTTGCAGCCTGGTCTTCAAAAAACTCTATATCTTCTGGCTTTTCTATCCCTACTCCAGCAACCGCCAAATTATCACCAAGAATATACTCGATGGCCTTATCAGCGCCTTCAACCTCCCCTCGCAGAACATGGACCAACCCCTTGGCAGTTCTTTTCTTCAAACCACAAGAAAGTGCCACCCCTCCTTGGGGATCAGTATCAATGATAAGAATTCGTTTTCTAGTAAGACTAAGACTATATCCGAGGTTAAGGGCAGTAGTAGTTTTACCGACACCACCCTTTTGGCTGACAATAGCAGTGATCTTTTTTTTCATAAGCTCGGTGCAAAAATTAATAGAACCTTAAAGGTTAAAAAACCTAATGCCAGATAATCACAATTCTATAGTTACAATACATTATCCATATAATCACTCACTATTATATCCTCTCTCCCCAGTTAACCTCAAGAAGAGATGAAGATGCTTTAACGACAGCGTAAAAAGGCAGCCTGAATAATTATCGGTTCAGCATAAAATACTTCTGCGTTACCCCATTCCCCATACCCAACCGAGAGCCAACCTTGCTGCTTTTCGAGAACTTCAAAACCATACTTCCAGCCGCACCAACCATCTGCACACAAATAGTCATGGTCTGGACCAAAATAGTCCACCCGATAATCCACGTCCTCATCATTACCCTTACGACTCATCCCAACCAACAACATATTAGCCCCTTTAGCCCGAGCCTCAGCAGACACTTTGGATGAAATTTCCTGGCCGGTAACTGGACCGGGAATGGTGAATACCGTATGAGCAAATACCATACAACCATGATCAACCTTACCAGGTTGGAATGAGACTTTAACCCCCTTAGTCGGGGGATAAACCGTGCCATGATACAATGAATAATCAGGCTTGGAACATCCACTGAGCATAAAAAACATCAGGGAATAAAAACAAGCAGTCATAACAAGGCGAATCATAATAAACCTCTAGGTATTGAGTCCTTAGGGCCGCGGAAAAAAGTGATTATCCCATCTTACTTATCTTTTAAATCCTGCGCAGGTAAACACATACTCCGATTTTGGGATATTTATTATTTTTCGCGGCACTTAGGGAACTTCCAAAAAATAATCTACCCGACTGAATTGTCTATGGCTCCGTCTTCTGCATTGCGCCAAGGCTTACATACAACAAGTATGCGCCCCTTGGCACGCCTTGAAGACAAAGCCCTATCCTACGCCATTCGGGTAGAATATTTTCTTCCAGTTCCCTTATTATTTAACACACCAGTCATAGGCATTTTGAAACATCTTGAGCCACGGGGATGCCACCAAACCCTTCATCTCCTCAGGCAACCAATGTGCTTGCCAAGGCAAAAATACTCGCTCAGGATGAGGCATCATGGCAAGATGTCTACCGTCTGGAGAGCAAAGACCTGCAAGACCACCGGGAGAGCCATTAGGATTAAACGGATAATCCTCAGTTGCATTCCCGTTATCATCAGCATAAACCAAGGGAGCCAAGCCCTCATCAGTTATTCTATCATAAAGAGCGCTCTCTGGAAAATGCAACCGCCCTTCGCCATGATCCACATGAATTCCAAAGACCAGTTCTTCCATCCCCTTAAGCATTATAGATTTACTAGGTAAAACCTTAACTGTGGACCAACGGGATTCAAAACGACCAGATACGTTTCGTACAAAACGAGGCTGTTGTTCAGAGTCCAACCCTTGAAAGGGTACCCAGCCAAGAAGACCGAAAAGTTGACAACCGTTACATATCCCAAAAGTAAAGGTATCAGGCCTCTCGTAGAAAGCCTGAAACATAGCTTTAAGTTTATCATTAAAAAGAATTGTAGCAGCCCACCCCTTGGCGCTTTCCGGCACATCAGCGTAAGAGAAACCTCCCACCGCCGCTAAACCGCGAAACTGGTCCAGATTGACACGATCTTCAAGAAAATCGGTCATACTCACATCCCAAGGCTCAAACCCGGCTGCATAAAACGCCGAAGTCATTTCCCTATCCGAATTAGATCCCTCGTCACGCAGAATGGCGACCTTAGGCTTATCTGGTTTATTCATAATCTCAGAGGAAGTCAGCTCGGGAGTGAAACTCAAATGGTACTTTGGTCCCTGCCGATCATAACAGAGCTCTTTTTCCTGTTCAGCACAAGCCGGATCGGCTTGAAGTCGTTCCAGTTGATAGCTCGTCTCTTCCCACCAGGAACGAAGGAGACGCATATCCTCCTCAAGTACCACCTGATCATTATGAGTAATGGTGATTTCTTTCTCAACCAAGGTCTCGCCAATCCGCGCGCATGGTATATTGTCGACTCTAAAAGCAGCAAGCACTTCATCCACCTGATCTTGAGCTACTTCCAAAACTAATCCCAACTCTTCAGAAAAACAGGTGGCAAGTGCAGAATCTGACCCAGTAAGCGTTACCCGTATGCCACAGTTTCCACTAAATGCCATTTCAAGAAGAGTAGTGATCAAACCACCATCACTTCGATCATGTCCGGAGAGAATAGAACCTTTGTTTAACAACTGTTGCACCACGGCAAAAGCCCTTTTCACCAGACCGGGGTCATCCATATCAGGAGTTTCGTCACCTAAAGTTCCAAGCACCTGAGCCAGCGCAGTACCACCCAATCTGTTTTTATCTGTAGACAGATCCACATAAAGTATGGCGCTATTACCGGGATGCTTGATATCTGGAGTTACTTTTTTTCCGATATCCGGCATGGCTGCGTAGGCTGAAATAACCAGCTGACGGGGAGACTTAACCACCTCATCCCCCACCATGGTGGCCATAGATAGACTATCCTTTCCTCCATCCACCGCCATACCCACGGCAATCATGGCATCGCGCACCGCTAGGGCAGCATCATTAATAGCCGCACCTTCACCAGGCAATTTGGGAGCCCACATCCAGTTGGCCGAACATTTAATCTGTTCTGGATCTTCAATGCGAGCCCAAACCAAGTTAGTCAAGGACTCACCCACTGCCATACGAGCTCCGGCCGCAGGATCAACCACCATTTTAATGGGCTGCTCACCAATGGCAGTGGCTCCACCTGCCTTACTAAAATGACTCTGAGCCACCACCGCCACATCGGCAACGGTGAGTTGCAACGGCCCACAACACTGTTGTCCGGCAATCAAACCAGACACCGCACGATCCACTTTATTGGTGAGAAATCTTTTCGACCCCACCGAGACCATACGTAGTACATCGTGAAGTGCATCGCGCACGGTTAAATCATTAGGAAGGACCAAAGGTGTCAAACCTGCAGCGACATGTTCATCAGTAAATGTTTTTTGGGGTATATTTCCGAGTACTTCACTCAGCTCCACATCAACCGGGGTAGAGTCATCTTGTTCATCATGAACGACAAAACGCAGATCACCGGTAACCTCACCCAATACTTCACAATTTACTTTCTCACGTTGGCAGATAGATTTAAATTCTTCGATATTAGCAGGGCTAATCAGAAATCCGTTGCGCTCCTGGAATTCCGCAACATAAATCTCCAAAACCGACATGGTGGGATCACCCACCTTAATATTACGAATCTCTATGCGTCCGCCGGATTTTTCCACCAACTCTTTTAATACATTGGCCGGACCACCTGCTCCCTGGTCATGGATAACCTCAATAAGGGTCTTATCCCCCATCTCGTTACAGGCTCGAATGACCCGGTTCATTTTTTGCTCCATCTCCGCATCGCCACGCTGTACCGCGTCAAAATCCAGATCGGAGACGTTTTCACCCTGTAGCATGGAGGAAGCTGCACCGCCGCCGAACCCGACTCGATAAGCCGGACCGCCCACCTGCACAATGAGCATGCCTTTCTCTTCTTTATTCTTATCCACCAATCGTCCGTCTATCCGACCAATACCACCGGTGAACATTATCGGTTTAAGAAACCCCCAACGCTCACCATTCTCCAAGCGTAGATCAAAAGAACGGGTAAAACCTTGAATAAGAGGCTCGCCAAACTTATTACCGTAGTCCGAAGCACCATTACTAGCCTCTATCTCGATATTCAGCGCTGAGGCCAAATTACTCGGACAACTATAGCTATTTTCCCACTTCATGTTGTAGTTAGGGATATTAAGACTACCCACACAATAACCTGCAGTTCCCGCAATAACATACCCACCACGACCAGTTCCCTGGACGTCACGAATTCGCCCCCCAGCCCCCGTTTCAGCCCCTGGAAAAGGCGCTACCCCGGTGGGAAAATTATGCGTTTCAGCAGTCAACAAAACATGGGACTGCTCTTCGGTAGAAATAAACTTAGAAGGCTTGCCAGGATTTTCCGGTTTAATGGTTTTTATATCGTGTCCTGCCACCACACTGGAATTATCCTTAAAGGCAATAATGCTGCCTTTGGGATTAGCCTCCAAAGTGGCGGTAACCAGATCAAAAAGGGTATCATCAAGTTCTTTACCATCCACCACTTGTTTCCCACGAAAGTAACTATGGCGTGAATGTTCAGAATTAGCATTGTTAAGATCCATGATTTCAACAATAGTGGGATTACGCTTATGTTTAGTTACAAAATAATCGTAGTAAAAATTACGATCCCAATCATCCATGGAGATACCCGGTATCTCAGAAAGAGCTTCCGGTCCTTTATTTATAAGGTCTATATCATAGACAGCTTCAGGTACAATACCGGTTGCAAAGCCAGTCAACGGTTCGGAATAATGACACTCAGTCATCCGATCATGGTTATCGGCAATAAACTGTTCCAAATCAATATCGTTGGGGACCAAATAACGACGAGATCGTTCAACTCTGGTGACAGAATTGAGTCCAATGGCGGAGCAAATAGACACCATATTGGACGACCAAGCTGTAGCGAAATTTAAACGCGGTCCCATTTCCACCACTCGCTCCCCCGTTAAATGAGGGGTAGAAGAAATGGTTGCCGGTAAAAAACCTTCGCTCAACGTTAAGCGTAATTTCTGCAGTTCCTCTTCGCTTAACGGTGCGCAACATTCAATATTAAAACAATATTCCCGTTGACCATCTCTTTTTCCATACAGCCGAACAACTGTGGCGCCCATATCTAATTCCTTGATATTCAAATGATAAAAATATATTTCCCAAAAGATTCAACTTTTAAATTCCCATGAACTTTTAACAGGATGATATCCCGAAAATTTCAACTCAAAGGAAAAGGAAGAATCGATTACCTATCCGCATTTGCCTTTATTACATATTCTTTTTCCGCACGGGTATCAAGTTTTTCGAAGGGTAACAGATCGACTTTCGTCCTTTCGTCACCACTTTCCCTCCTGATATTATCTCCCATCAAAATTTATACAACCATACAACAGCCACACTACGGTACATAATCACACCAACTCCCGTAGTTATTTTTATAGCTCAATAGCCGATCTATACATTTAATGCTGCGGAAAATACCAAAAATCCCAAAATCGGAGTCTACGCTTACCTGCGCATAATTTTTAGTCGTCTTCTAGAAAAAACAACAGACGCATAGTAGCGCTACGCAACTTATGCCCCAACAAAAAAATTATAACACCATGATAAAACAACATTTGCCTGAATATTTTTTTATACGTAATATTAATATAGAAGGTTCCATGGAAATTAGAAAAGAACTATTTAGGCCGGTGAAAGGGAATTATCCTAGCTAGCAAAAATTAATATCAGGATTAAGGAGAAGAAAAGAGAGGAGCAGAAAAAATAAATAAGGAGAGAAAAGGATGGTGGAGCTAAGCGGGATCGAACCGCTGACCTCTTGAATGCCATTCAAGCGCTCTCCCAGCTGAGCTATAGCCCCACCCAATTTCTGCACGATTCAAATACCATGGGCCAACAGCCCTTGTCAAGTTATTATTTTATTTCCATCCCAAAAAACATCTCCTCTATTTATAGTCATAACCTCCTCTCTCATCATAAATAATTCTACTAGACCAGTATAAGTCACTGGTGGCCATCCGCATAAATAATAGTAATTAAAACATTCAAAAACAAAAACCGTAAGTAGCCACAAGCACCTAATCTTTAAAATGTTGCACCGCTCACATAAATGGCCCTTAGCAAGGAGAGGTATATTTTTAAAACTAAGGAACCTGTGACTACCCACTTTCCCGATGCGTATTAAATAAGCTAGTTACAAACTCTATGACTGGGTATCAAAAACCATATACGGAATAATAATTATTACTACCCTTGCCATTCCTTTTAGAGCGATAAAAAGTGATATATTTATTTTCCAATATTCCAAAATTTAGGTGCATATAAGTTGCCAAGAATTGATAGCATTGGTAATATGTATTATTTAATTCGTAACACAGCAAGATCCCTTTTTTTTGATATTATACTCTTGCACCATCATTAACCAGTTATTAACACAGGTGAGCACGGATGTTTTCTCCCTTCAACTTCCTCTTTGGTTGGATGTCCAACGATCTGGCCATTGATCTTGGCACCGCAAACACAGTTCTCTACGTCAAAGGCAAAGGAATTGTACTTCGAGAGCCTTCAGTGGTAGCGGTCCGTCAGGATGCTCGCGGCAGCAGTAGAGTACTTGCCGTCGGCAGTGAAGCAAAGATGATGCTCGGAAAAACACCCGGCAACATTCAAGCTATCAGACCTATGAAAGACGGGGTCATTGCTGATTTCGAAGTTACCGAAGCCATGTTGCGATACTTTATCAATAAAGTACATAACCGCCGCACTCTCGTTCACCCACGGATTATCATATCAGTACCCTCCGGGATCACCCAGGTTGAAAAACGGGCTGTTCGAGAATCAGCCGAGTCCGCCGGAGCCCGCGAAGTATACCTCATCGAAGAGCCTATGGCTGCCGCCATTGGTGCAGACCTTCCCATAACTGAGCCAACTGCCAATATGATCATCGACATAGGGGGCGGCACCACGGAAGTGGCAGTCATTTCCCTCGCTGGCGTAGTATACGCCAAATCTGTGCGGGTTGCCGGTGACAAAATGGATGAATCAATTCTCCAATATATAAAAAGAAAACATAACTTAGCCATTGGTGAAAGAACAGCAGAGACTATCAAAACCACTATTGGCAACGTTCAACCAGAAGAGCCATATGAAACTATGGACATTAAGGGAAGGGATCTCGTTTCTGGTGTACCAAAAACCCTGACCATATCCTCCAAGGAAATTCAATCAGCTATTTCCGAACAAATAGATGCTATTATTGATGCTGTACGTGTGGCATTGGAAGTGACCCCCCCTGAATTATCAGCCGACATTGTTGATCAAGGAATCGTCCTCACCGGTGGAGGAGCTTTATTGAAAAATTTTGATAAACGCTTAAAAGAAGAAACCGGGATGCCGATCATTGTTGCCGATGATCCCCTATCATCCGTTGTTCTGGGCTCAGGCAAGGCACTTGACAACATTGATATACTCAAAGAAATAGCTATCGACTAATACACTAAAAGGGGCAGCTGCATAAACATGAGGCACCTGTAACCATTCACTATATCAAGGCATATCAAACCAGATAGTTACAAACCCTGTTGCCAAGTACAATATAAGAGCTTGCCCACATGAGACCAAGGGGAAACAAAAAACGTGAAGCCGACAAAAAAAACTTTAAACGTGCCCTTTTTGTCGGCATTATCGCCACTTTTACAGCCATCATATTAATATCAACCATCGGTTCACAAAAATTTGGTTTTTTTCATTCTCTGGCCCTAGACATACTAGGACCGTTTCAAAAAGAGTTTAGTGAACTTACCAGCAAGATACAAAATACAAAACAAGACTATATTGACCTGCTTAACGTTCGCGAAGAGAATAAAAATCTTTGGCGTGAATTACGAGAAGCCCGTCAGACCAGCCACTTAAACAGGGAAGCACTGGCCACTAACGCCCGCCTCAAAAATCTTTTAGACCTCAAGGACTCTACCCACACGCCCTCAATTAGCGCTAATATTACTGGTAAAGATCCCTCTCTTTGGTTTCGCACGATCATAATTGACCGTGGTTCCAACGATAAAGTTCGAAAAGGCATGCCGGTGATCACCCCCGACGGTATTGTTGGACAAATCTTTGAAGTTGCCGCCAACCACTCCAAAGTGCTACTCACCATTGACCCGAGCAGCTCCATAGATATACTGGTGCAAGACTCTAGGGCAAGGGGAATCCTTCAAGGTACCGGGTCAATCATCCATTCTCTTAAATACATACTTAAAAACGTAGACGTAAAAGAGGGGGATTATATTGTAACAGCTGGTTACGGCGGCATTTTCCCTCCGGGACTCCAAGTAGGATACATCTCAAAAATTACCAAAAAAAAACGCGGAATGTTCCAAAAGGTAGAAGTAACCTCTACCGTGGATTTTCACACCCTTGAACAGGTACTTGTCCTCTTACAACCGCAACCTTTTCCAGATTCCCAATGACCTTTATCGCATTAACCATCACCGGCCTCTTGCTGCTGATTTTACAAACTACGATTCTCACGCCGAATCCTCTTTGGTACGGCTCACCTGATCTCCTTTTCATTCTCACGGCATACCTGGGATACCGGGCCAATTCTCTCCATGGAATTTTAATTCTTATACCTTTAAGTTGGTTTAACGACGTCTTTTCCGGTACCGTTCTCGGAACCTACCCTCTAATTTATTTAAGCTCTTTTTTTCTGTTCAAATATGTTTCCGAACATATGCCAGTACGCAAATCCCTATACCAACTACCTCTTATTGGAGCCATCTACCTAATCGTTTACCGTTTAGCCCACTTTTGGCTCGGAATTATCCTACCAAACCCCTTACCACCTTGGTCCTGGCCTATTATTCTTTTAAAAACCGTTATAATGGTTATTCTTGCCATTCCGCTATTACGTTTTTTTGAAACTATTGCTAGACGCTGCGAAAAACTAACGAACCATTCCGGAAACATGCTTCATATTCGCTCAGGAAATAGATTTCATTAACAATAATTATGAAAAACCTTCGTAAACGTTTTATTCAAGAAGATATCAAACTTGATGAGATTAGCCCTCCAACTCCTTCACATGGTGGCACAACGCATCTCTCTGACCAGGACGAAGGGGATCTTGACTTTTTCAAGGTTCGAATCATGTACCTTTCATCGGTTCTTATCATCTTTTTTGTACTAGTGATCGCAAGACTATGGTACCTGCAAATCCAAAATGGTGAATATTTCGACAGTCTTGCTTACAACAACAGAGTACGCAGCCAAGAAATTCTTGCCCCACGCGGCAACATTTTTGATCGCAACAACCAAGAAGTTGTAACCAACCGCCCTTCTTTTAATGTTGTTTGGATGCGAAAAAACAAAAAGATCGACAACTCTTTTCTTGAAATCATGGCAAAGATCCTCCATGTCAAGGTAGAAGATCTTCTAGTACGTATACGTAAAAATGCCCATTCCCCTCTACATGTCCCCATCATATTGGCCGAGGATATCGATTGGAAAACCTTGGCATACGTTGAAAACAAAAAACCCGAACTTCCCGGTATTCGCATCGAGGTTGTTCCCTTACGGACCTATCATTTTGGAGACCTGGCCTCTCACCTTATAGGCTACCTTGGACAAATTAACGAAAAAGAGTTGAAAAAAAGAAAGGAGGAGGGCTACAGGCCGGGCGATCTCATAGGAAAAAGTGGCCTGGAAAAACTGGAACAAACAACATTACGAGGCGAAAAAGGTACAAGCTACTCCGAAGTCAATGCCAAAGGCTATGAACAACGAAGCCTCCAAGACACTGAAGCTCTACCCGGCAATGATATCCAGCTTACCATTGATATGGAACTCCAAAAAATTGCTGAAAATGCAATGAACGCAGCTAACAAGGCCGGAGCTGTAGTAGTTGTGGAAGTCAACACCGGTCGGCTCCTCACCTTGGCTTCCACTCCCGGACTACCGTTAACTAAATTTGTAGGAGGTATACCCAACGCTGTTTGGAAATCCATACTGGATAACCCCTACAAGCCGTTACGCAACAAAATCGTCCAAGAACACTACCCCCCTGGATCGACCTACAAGTTAATCACTTCACTTGCAGGCCTTGCAGAAGGGATGATCACCCCTGATACCATAATATTTTGCCCAGGTCATTATAAACTGGGCAACCGAACCTACGGATGCTGGAAAAAATCCGGCCACGGACCAGTTAATCTCAACAAGGCCATTGCAGAGTCGTGTGATGTGTACTTCTATTCACTGGGACAACGGTTAGGAGTTGATAAGTTAGCAGAATATGCATCTCTGTTTGGTCTCGGACACAAAACCGGGATAGAAATGGAACATGAACAAAGTGGCCTTGTTCCCTCCACCTCATGGAAACGAAGAAGGTATAATGAAAAATGGCACGAAGGGGAAACCCTCTCAGTGGCCATCGGTCAAGGTGCCAATAATACTACACCACTTCAAATTTGCATGATGACCTCAGTGGTTGCCAATGGGGGAACCCTTTACCAACCTAAAGTAATAGAAGAGATACGTGACCCTGACGGAAAACCTATCAAAAAATTCACCCCACAAATAAAAAACAAAATAGTTGGCCAGGCAAAAAACCTTCAGCAAATTAGAAAAGGGATGATAAGTGCGGTTAACGACAAACATGGTACAGGAAAAATTGTCAAATTTGAAAAAATGATAGTGGCCGGTAAAACAGGGACGGCACAAGTAGTACGGCTCAAACAATATCGGCACCTCCATGAAGATGATATCCCGTATAAATACCGAGATCATGCTTGGTTCGTATGTTTCGCTCCGGCAATTAACCCGGAAATAGCAGTCACCGTACTCGTCGAACATGGACTACACGGCGGATCAGGAGCTGGTCCCATTGCCAGACTGGTACTTGAACAATATTTCGCTGAACGTTTAAAAGAAGTCGACACCATGTCATTTGTTAGTCTTCCGGACTTTTCCGAAGAAACACTTGTAAACCCTCAAAATAATAAGATAAAAGTAAACTAATACCTAATTACAGAGTATATAATACGATCAGCTGCAAAACAAAAACGATTTAGTTTTAGTCATTTGCCTTTTAACCAGAAATACTCTCAACATATTTTTTATTGAATTACCGTTTTCTTAACCGGAGAAAGACCATGTTTCGCTTTGATCGGCGCTTAATCACCAATTTCGATTGGGTAATGTTACTCATTTTGATTTTCATCTCCGCAATGGCCATGGTAAACCTCTACAGCTCTACCTGGAGAGGTGGCCCGGTAGGCTCACCGATCTTTTACAAACAACTCTATATGTACCTTGTCGGTTTCGCCTTAATCCTGGTAATAGTCAGTTTTGATTACAGCGAGCTGGAACTCTTCGGATACATTTTTTACGTCCTCATCATTCTGACCCTAGCCTACACTACCTTTTTTGTGGACACCGTTGCAGGGACCCAACGGTGGATTAAACTAGGATTTTTCAACCTTCAGCCTTCCGAACCAGCTAAGCTCATTCTGGTTATCGTACTTGCTGCTCACTATTCCAACGACAAGGTTAGTCTCCAAAAAGGATACGGCTTACTTGACCTGCTGAAACCGGCGCTGCTGACGATGGTACCATTCATCCTCATTTTCAAGCAGCCGGATCTGGGCACTGCCCTTATGCTTATAATCCTTTTGGTTTCCATGACCTTGCTATTGAAACTACGGAAATCAGCCATCATTTCAATTCTCGCCACTACGATCCCAATCGCTTTCATCGGCTGGAATTTCCTACTCAAAGCCTACCAAAAACGTAGAATCCTGACCTTTCTTAACCCCGAAGGAGATAAAGCCAACCACGGGTACCAAATCATGCAATCAAAAATAGCAGTGGGCAGTGGGCAGAGTTTCGGCAAAGGGTTTCTAGAGGGAACTCAGGGGCACCTCCAGTTCCTCCCCGAACGACACACAGATTTCGCCTTTTCAGTATGGGGCGAAGAATGGGGATTCACCGGTTGCCTAATCTTTTTGGGCTGTTATTTTTTTATGCTGGCATGGGGAATCCTAACCGCGATAACAGCCAGGGACAAATTTGGGATGATGATGGCCTTTGGATTAGTAATGCTCATCTTTTGGCAAGCAGTTATCAATCTCTTCATGATCATGGGATTATTGCCAGTGGTGGGAATCCCTCTACCACTTTTCAGTTACGGTGGCTCATCACTACTCACCACCATAATAAGTATCGGCATCCTAATCAGTATCAGAATGCGCGGTTTCCCTGATCAAAGCCTTCATCATTCATAGAAATATTAAACAGACACGACAATATTTTTCAGAGCTGAAATAAATAAAGGGTCATCATTGAGCCCTTTAGTACATTCCAAACGCATACCAAAATCACGAGCCAACTGTCGATAAGTCACTTCAATTTCGTAGAGCGTTTCAACATGATCGGAAACAAAACTAATAGGTACCAGCAAAACATTTTTACATCCTTCCCCAGCACATCGCTCTAGCACTTCAGGCGTTGAGGGCTCCAGCCACTCCACCGGACCGCTCCTACTCTGATACCCTATCCGTCCAGACTTGCCGGTTAACTTCTCCAAAGCCTTGATGGTCCGGTTAATATGTTCAACATACGGATCACCTTCATCAATAAATTTCTTAGGCAAACTGTGGGCTGAATAAATCAATTCCACATTTTCGTCGGCAAACAAACCCAACCCCTCTTTAACCCGCCCGGCTAAAGCGTCCAAATAATCCGGTTGATCTGGATATGAATTCACCTCCAGAATCTCTAAACCACAGTTTCTCCGGTTAGCGGCTTCACGCAGATCCAGAAAAGAAGAGCCGGTAGTAGCCTTAGAGTAATGGGGATAAAGAGGCAAGGCTATAATCTTACTGACTCCTGCTGCAACAAAATCTTCCACAACTTCATCGGCAAAAGGTTGCCAATAACGCATACAAGGACGAACCAGATAGGATGGCTCACGGGGAAGTTCTTTTTCCAGCAATTGGGCTTGAAGCGCTGTGAGTTTATTAATCGGAGAACCGCCACCTATATGTTCATAGCCGATCTTACTTTTGGGAGCTCGTCGCCATGCAATAAATCGAGCTATCGGCTTCTGAAGAAAGCTCGGGCCCAGTCTAATTATTCCCCGATCGGAAAAAAGATTATAAAGAAAGGGCTCCACATCATCCAATATTTCTGGGCCACCCAAGTTAAGTAGGGCCACGCCTATAAATTCTTTTGTTTTCATAACCGCACTCTAACCGTCCTTTCCAGGGCTCGTCAATAAAATGTCGAGATTGATCTTGCTTTCCTTTAGAAACCGTTGCTATACTTTATTTACGGTAGGGTCATCGGGATCCCTATCCTTGGAATTAAACGGAGGAAATATATGGAACTAAAAATTGAGACCAGGAATCTTGACTTAAGAAAAGGGTGGCAGGAAAAAATCGAATCTGAACGTGATAAACTGATTCGTCATTATGCCAATCTTGTTCTTCACCTGCGGGTGGCCATCGGGTCCACCAGCCATCATAAAGAAGGTGGATACGAAGTCAAGCTGGTCGCCACCGTTCCCAACGATACGGTGGTGGTGAAACGCACCGGTGAAAAAGTTCGTCCGTTACTTATCGAAGCTTTTGACGTCCTAGGCTTACAATTAAAAGAGATGGTCAGAAAGAGACAAAACAAAAAAGGCGAAAAACCCTTCACAAGTCCTGTGGAAGGAAATGCTTCAGGGGTTGTAAAAAGATTGTATCCCTTTGAATCATACGGCTTCATCGCCACCCGTGACAATCAAGAGGTTTTTTTCCATGAAAATGCCCTGAAAGATATTTCCATGGAGGAGTTAAGCGAAGGAGACGGTGTCTCGCTCAGTATTGTGCAAGGAGATAAAGGACCTCAAGCAAGTTGGGTTCGTGCTGAGAAATAAATTTCTTATTCCCTAGCAGCTAATTCAAGCACCCTCAACATCTTTTTTTGTTGAGGGTGCTTTTTTGTATGTATTTTTATGTATTCAAAAGCAAACCCTGTTATGTGCTAAAAACAAGTGAGTTCATAGAGCTAGGAAAGTGGACAACCTAGATCAGTTAATCAATGAAATACGCACTATACTTTCTTGCGAGCTACCAGGCCAACACAATGAAACATTACGAAAATTCAACAATCTTGTTACACAAGACCTATACAGGGCCTCATATGCAGAGTTAGACAAAGGAAAAAAGATTGGCACCCTTCCGTAAAATTATTAGGTGCGAGCTTATACACTAGCTGACTGTTAAAATTATCTATCCAACGCATGCCTTGGCGATAAACCTACAAGTTCATACCCTCTCTAAACCTTAAACAACTCAATTACATTTCCCATGACCAAAGACACCATCTATCTTATCGACGGCAGTGCTTATATATATCGCGCCTATCATGCTATTCCTCCTCTCACTAATACTTCCGGACTTCCCACCCATGCGGTGCTGGGTTTTACCAATATTTTACGTCGCATTATTCGAGAACGTGAGCCCAAGTTTCTTGCAGTTGCCTTCGACACCAAAGGACCGGTTTTTCGCCATAGGATTTACGAGCAATATAAAGCAAACCGTCCACCCATGCCCGAAGATTTAAGTGTACAAATTCCTTATATCAAAAAAATCGTCAGCGCATTCAACATCGCCAGCATGGAGAATACCGATCTAGAGGCCGATGATTTGATCGCCACGGCCGCCACCCGTTATTCAGCGGCAGGGCATCCGGTTGTTATCGTTACCGGCGACAAAGACCTCATCCAACTGGTATCCGAGAAGATATCCATTTGGGAGCCCATGAATAATAAAATGTTTACCCCTGAGAGCGTAAAAGAAAAATACGGCATCTCCCCAACCCATTTTCTCGACTACCTATCTCTCACTGGAGATAGTTCGGATAATATTCCTGGGGTACCAGGCGTCGGCCCCAAAACCGCTCAAAAACTTATCTCCCAATGGGACTCTTTGGAAGGAATATACGATGAGGGGATCAATACAATGAAAACCTCAAAGATGAAGGAAAAAATTATCTCTAACAAGGATAATGCATTTCTTTCCCGGGAACTGATCCAACTTAACACCGAAGCAGAAATACCTAAGGATCCCAATTCATTTTTATTTACGACTCCGGACAACAGTGCTCTCCAAACCCTTTTAACCGAGTTGGAATTCTTCTCCATACTTAAAGAGGAAGTCAAGGCCGAAAAAATTGAAACAGGTAGCTTTATCCTCATCGACAGCCAAGAAAGCTTCAACTCCATGTTGAAGGAAATTCAGGGATGCACTCAACTGGTCTTCGATACGGAGACCACCTCCCTAAATACCCTGGACGCATGCTTAGTTGGAATTTCTCTTTGCATCTCAAATGACAAGGCTTGGTATATACCCCTGGGCCATCAAAAGGAAGATGGAGAATTATTACCCAACCAACTTAAGACGGAGGTGGTTCTCACCGAACTCACACCTTTATTAATCGACCAATCCCTTCCCAAATTAGGTCACAATCTGAAATATGACCTTGCAGTGCTGGCGGCCCCCCAAAATGGTGAAATCTCTGTCAAAGGACCTTTCTATGACACCATGATAGGAGCCTGGTTACTTGATCCCGGTCGCCGGTCCTACAAACTTGATGATTTAAGTCGCGAGTTGAACATGGAGCTTACCTCCTTTAGCGATGTAACACAGGGAGACAAGCGCGACGATGCCTTTTGCAGGGTAGACCCAGAAAAAGCCAAAGATTACAGCTGCGAAGATGTTCACGCAACCCTTCGTCTTTTTGAACAGCAAAGACCTTTACTTGAACAACGCGATCTTTGGAAATTATTCGCCGATATCGAAGGCCCCCTCATACCGGTACTGATGAAGATGGAAAAAACCGGTATAATGATAGACCGTGCACTACTTACCGAGCTTTCCGCTGAATTCGGCCAACGTTTAGGTGAACTGGAAAAAGACATCTATAACCTGGCGGGAAAAGAGTTCAATATCAACTCACCCAAGCAACTCGGAGTTATTCTTTTTGAAGATCTCGGACTTCCCAAGGGGAAGAAGACCAAAACCGGTTACTCAACCGATATCAAAGTATTAGAAAGCCTCAGTCACCACCATGAACTTCCAAAGTTCATCGTTTCTTACCGTAAGCTGGCTAAATTAAAATCCACCTATGTGGATGCACTCAACGGCTTGGCCCGCACCGACAGCTCTCGGGTCCACACTTCATTTAATCAGTGCGGCACCACCACCGGTCGCCTCAGCTCCAGCAACCCTAACCTACAAAATATTCCCATTCGCAATGAGGAGGGCAGACGTATTCGGGCAGCATTTATAGCCCCTCCGAATCATACCTTGATTAGCGCCGATTATTCCCAAATTGATTTACGAGTTCTGGCCCATTACTCAGAAGACCAAGCATTAATCAAAGCGTTTCGTAGCGGTGAGGATGTTCATCGTCGCACAGCAGCTGAAATATTCCAGGTATCACCACTTCTTGTCACCACCGAGATGCGCCGGGTAGCAAAAACTATTAACTTCGGCATCGTTTACGGCATGTCAAGCTTTGGACTGGCCGCCCAACTCAATCTTAGCCGTAAGGAAGCTCAAACATTTATCGACCGCTATTTCCAACTCTATAAGGGGGTGAAAATTTTTATGGACTCAATAGTTGAACAAGCCCAACAAGACGGGTTTGTAACCACCCTCTTTGGCAGGCGTCGCATTCTCCCAGAGATAAAAAGCAGCAATAAAAACCGACGTGAATTCGCCGAACGTACTGCCATTAATACCCCAATCCAGGGAACAGCCGCCGACATTATCAAACTAGCTATGCTTAGTGTTGAGAAAAAATTACAGGACAACAAACTTAAAACAAGGCAACTTCTACAAATTCACGACGAACTCGTTTTAGAGACACCCGAGGAAGAAAAATCTAAAGTTTTAGAGTTAGTACAAGATGGCATGGAAAACGTGACCCAACTCTCGGTCCCTTTAATCGTTAATCTGACAACTGGAAATAATTTAAGTAAAGATTGAAATTCATTATCACCAACAATTCCCTTGCAGGAGAACCCCCAAAAGTCTCAATTACAAAAAAGTAATCAGGAATGATTATTTTTTCCTTGCTATATTTTGTTATATTTTGTTTTTTATTAGTAATATGAACACAGAGGGACGACTCTAAAATCAGGTACCTTTCTTGCAACAACCAAGATAAAGGAAGCCATTCCCCAATGTGTCACGTTAATTTTAACGGATGAAATATCACAATACAGAGGTGGGATAATGAGTATAAGAGAAGCGATACGAATTTTGATGCTCAGTCCGATTTATTTTGAGATGAGCCCTACCGAACGTCGAGACCTGGTCAAAGAATATTGCCGAACAGCAAAAGACATCCGATCAACCAGCAACTAATCGGAGCACCCAATGAAAAACATCAACGAACTGAAAGTGACTATCGAAGAGACACCAGATAAGGAAATTTCAACAGGCGAAGAACGACGAACCCACAAACGATACAGAGTCAAAGAAGGGGCGCTTGCCCTAATTGACAACAGCCCCGGCACCATCGTAGATATCAGCACCGGTGGGTTAACAGTAAATTATATTGTGTTCGGAAATGAACCGAGCAACGCAATGCGGTTGGATATATTTCTCAGCAGTGAAGATTTTTATCTTCAGGATGTACCGGCAAAAGTGGTCAACTCTTACGCCAAAGATAAAGCTATTGATGCCGACAATATAATCCAGGTAAAACGTTACGGACTTCAATTCGGAGAATTGACAAAACACCAGGAAGAAACGATAAAATACTTCATCCTTCACAATACTGTGGCGGAAGGCTAAGATAGTCTCGCCACCAACACCCAGATCAATCAAAAATACGGAACCGCAAAAAACGATCCCGTATCCCCAAAAACTAAACCAACTAAGAGCGATCCGCTAACGGGACAAACTCCCGCTTCTCTTTTCCAATATATACCTGACGAGGACGCCCGATCTTGGTATCTGGATCTTCTTGCATTTCCCTCCACTGTGCGATCCACCCTGGCAAGCGACCCAAAGCAAACATTACAGTGAACATATTTGTAGGGATACCTATAGCCCGGTAGATAATCCCACTATAGAAGTCAACATTGGGATAGAGGTTACGATCGATAAAATACTTATCGTTAAGTGCTATTTCCTCTAGTTTAACAGCAATATCAAGCAACGGATCCGAAACATTCAAGGTAGAGAGGATTTCGTCGCAAACCTTTTTAATTATAGTTCCCCTGGGATCAAAAGTCTTGTACACCCGATGACCAAACCCGGAAAGCCTAAACGGATCGTTCTTATCTTTTGCCTTAGCGATATATTTTGAAAAATCATTATTATCATCATAAATAGTCTCCAGCATCTGCACGACCATCTCATTAGCCC
>JAOTSI010000138.1 GCA_029865005.1 Desulfobulbaceae bacterium | reverse complement strand
CCCAAGTTCGTGACTTTAAAAGACAGAAGTACGTAAAAGCGGGAACTTGCACGTCACAAGGTGCCCTTTATGGCACTACTTCTTTCTATTTTGCGGCAATGGTGGTTTTGACGGTTTTACCTGGGTAATGAGACAGGCCAAGGGCATCATAAATTCTTTGTTGCCTTGGTTCAGGTCTGCAGCTTTTTCGAATATGAACCGTATCGCTATTTTTACACGTCACGGTAACCGTAACTCTGGCATGGTCACTGACCTGCTTGCGAATACTGTCCCAACAGTCGTTAATATCAGCCTTTTTTAAGCGATAACGTATCGTCTGAACCAAGTGGTAGGCAAGCACGGTGATAAACAGATGGCTCGACACGCGATCGGCTATTTGATGAAATATCGGACGCAAGCCAAGCTCTGATTTAAGCGAACGAAAAACAGCTTCCACTTCTGTGAGCATTGTGTATGTTCGCCAGAGGGTTTCCTCATCCCAATTCTGATTGGTCCTTATGCAGTATACGCCTGGCAAGGTATTCTTTGTTTGGGGTGCAGGTTGATGTTCCCAGGTAATAAGGGTGGCGTTACCGCTTTTCTCATCCTTAGTTACCGAAATTATATATTGACTGGCTGCCCTTGCATACTTTTGCTTCAATCTTCCTATCTTTTCGATGACTTTATCGTAATTTTTAAGGCACCTTTTTTGGCTTAGACCGCTGTTGAGTTTTTGCAAGGCTTCTTCCAGGCGTGTCGCAAATCGCCCATTGATAGCCTGTTCTTTTTTTTCGCGCTGAGTTGAATGACAATATAATAAAATTTCACCTGTTTGTTTGTCGATTACTTTTTGCGCTTTAACAGTTTGGTTTTCTAGTTGTTTTACTATAACTGCTTCTTCTTCGTTAAATTCACGATGTCGTTTTCGACTGACAACCAGATACGGATAACCGTTATCTTTGAGCCATTTTACATTATCCTCCACAGCGATTCCGGCATCCATAACGACTGTGGGTTTTTCTTTTTTAAATAACATGCTTTTATCATGATCTTTTTTCAAGCTATCCAGCATCTCGGCAAGGGTTCCAGCTTCGGATATATTCCCCTCGAAAACCTTGCTCTGTTTTATGAAGCCATTACCATCTAGAACGACGGCAAGGGTCACGAGTGCGCAATCAGTACGCTTTTCCTTGGACTTGCCGTGGGCACCAAGCGAATTTCCTAAAGACTGCCCTTCAAAATAGGTATTGGTCAGATCATAGAGCGTAACTGTCTCATTGAAATCGAAAAGATCACGTTCGCGTTGATACAAGTATTCTTCGAGTGTTGCTTTGTGTTTAAGGAGATAATCGGAAATGTCATACATGCGACTGAGGCTTATCTTCCCGAAGTCATATGATATTAGTTCTCCAGTGGCCGAGTAATCCCGCAGCCAACCATGGGTGGCCCGCTCACTGCCGGGGCGACACGCCCGTCCGATTATCGTACCCATGGCCGCAGCAAGCTGGGGACCTGTAAAACCTAATTCTTTCAGTTTCTTATCAAGACCAATGAGTCGTAATGTTTCCAGAGCAAGATGTTCACTTCCCACGGTGCGTGACCGCACGGTTTCCACACTATTGAGATCCACCTCACGGTAATCAGTAGCGGTGTCACATAGCTCATCTTGCTGTTTTGTCGACTCAATAATCAATGCGGCATAGCGCTGAGCCAGCGCCTCAAGCTCACTGGGAACAGAGAGAAAACTCTTTTGTCCGCTGATTATATCCTCAATGCGGCGTGCCAAAGCTGGCCATTGTTCTTTAGGTAACGAAAAATCCGTGCCCAAATTCAATAGGGTGTATTGACGAACACCTTTTTCCATTCGCCGGGACTCGACCAGTCGATATGTATAATATTGACCGCCGCTCTTCTTACTTTTGATTGCTGTTCTTCGAATATACATGAGCACACTCTGACCGATATAGCGTGCAAAGTCAAGGATATTTTTAATTTTATGGCACTACAGATAACTCCAAAGACCCATCTCTCCGATTTTCCGTGCTTCTGCTTTTTATGAAAAACGGGAAACCTTCATTTGCAGAGTTTTCAAGAGTCATTCCCACGAACTTGGGTTAAAAATAGCGATTATCATAACCGAAACCATAAAGATCATGAAACACTGGCTAAGCAAAATGGTAACTGCATTAGCCATCAACTGTTGATTTATATGGTCCTGGGTAAAAACGACACGCAATACCCCAAGAGGTACATATTTATCCCTGTAAGATCTGTAAACAATATGCTCAAATACTTTGTTATTTTCCTCAGGGAGCTGTCCGACTTTATACTGAACGCCCCCTTGATTATCTACTATTGACACATACTCTACATTCGGCAAATAATGAATGCCCTCAAGCAACATTTGAATTTCACGCCTATCTACTAGCCATAATTTTTGTGCAAGTACCGGAACATAAATATTAACAATTTTTTGTTGCTCTAATTTAATTACTTGTAGGTCTTGTTTATAGTGTAAATACAATTGAATTGCAGTGATGATTACAACTACAACAACACTTCCCAAAATAATATGGAATAACAAGCGAGACCCTATCTTTTTACCCGGACTGGAAAGATTGGAAATATTTTTATTTTCATTACCCTGCATCAGCTTTCCCCTGACAGTATATATAGGCATAAATACCATCAACCTGCATTTCCCTAGAGAGACGTCGTGAGATCGACACCCAGTAATTTATTTTTTAAACGGCCCTAAGGCTTACAAGGTTCACTTTCAATTTTGCCAGACGGCCACAGGGGGTTACACCCACAACTCCCGTGTAGTTTCAAAATAATATCACAAAAACAAGACTTTTCCTTAAATCCACCCCACCCAGGCGCTATATCCATAATTTTAAAAAGTAACAGAAAGACAACTTATTGTTTTTTTTATATATTAGGATATTATTTTTTCGTTCCTTAGAAGAAGCATTTAAGTTTGCAGCATAGTGTGCCTAGGAAGTTGGCCTTCAATAGAAAAACATACGGCTTATCGAAAGCACCTGCCCTGCAGGCAACATAGACCAAACAGCAACAACCAAACGGATATACTAAGTATATCTCCCACCAACAGCCCAACTATCTATTTCATAATAGTAATATACTATCAAAAAACTATATTTAGTTGAAGATCAAAAACGAATTAATATTTAAATTCACTTTCAACTAGTCTCACTTTCCACCTACCTGCCAACGGGGCTCAAAGTAAAAGATAGCTTACAATTGCTAGTAGACATAATACTGAATGGGATGGTAACAGCGAGAAGGTTTAAGAAACAAATACTATATCTTTCTGATTATAAAGTTGTAAGAAATAATTGATCAAAAATTATATATTTAGAAGGTAAACCACTAGTATAAAAAGATAACTGCCACCTCAACAAAGAAGACAGCTAAAAAGACTAGCAAGGTAGGATATTTTTTCCACGGCCCTAACTTTACTATGGGGGAGGGGGACAGAAAATATATACATTCAACAGCACCACGTCTGCGCGCTTTAAAACCGGATTTACATACGTTTAACTATAGTTCACCGGCCTGCTTCCACACATAGGCAGCACTGATACACTCATAAAAATTAGATATCACAAAGCTTTTATTTTTACCTGTGTACAATTACTCTTAAACCCCTGCCCAAATTAGCGCACCCTCTGATTTTGGAGTTTTCATTTTTTCCTACACCCAATCCTTCCCAACAAACTGCATACTTTTGCCATCATACCATTCTCCCGTTGAGCTGTCGGTAAAGATGGTAATTTATTGAGCGAGATATCCTTATAATTTCCTGTAAGATCCACAAACTCAAAATTTTGTTGATTTGATTTTTTAATTATATATTGATCATGGGGCAGGGCTGAGATAGGCAAATTCATTGCTTCGCAAAAATATATACTAAAAGGACATACCAAGGTGGGTTCAAAATCAACGGAGTGTTGCCATGGATTATGGGCAAAATCATCACCGCCGATAATACCGCCCTCTTTAATTTTTGGCAAAAGCCTGATTAAGTCTATAGTAATACCACGCAAGGTGTGATCACCATCTATATAAGCGAAATCTAGTGATTCATCCGGAATTTTATCTATAATTTCTTTAGTTCTTCCCCTAAGAACAACACGTTTATGAGAGGCAAATTCTGTTTTCCCCATCGCCTCCGCATAAACCTCATCAAACATTTCTGCTTTTACGTTAAACGGCTTGTTCCAATCCGGTAGATTAGCCCAGGGATCAACCATATAATACTTTGTAATACCAGGACATCGATGCAAAATGTCTTTAGCAAAATCTCCCTTCCAGACCCCTATCTCCGCTACCGCCTCAGCTTCTATTGCTAGCACTATTTTTTCCCAGAGATCTATTCTGGATAAAGAGTCGGCTGCTAACTTATTTAATTCAAAAAGGGTAGTAGTCATTATATCCTGCTTTATTTATGAGTTGGTTTATTTATAGATTTTTAGCCCAATCTTTAAATTACAACACAAATATAATCCTCTAAATATCAGGCAAATAATTTTGATTATCTTATTCGCATACATAAACCTCGAACCAAAATGCTCATAAATCAATAGACTCATTTATGAATCAAACGCTAAACTGAAACGTGACACATTGTGGTAGAAAGTTACTAGCGATACATAAATATGTAAAGAACCATTTCCCCAGCTCACTCGACAGAAGACTAATACAGTCCCTGCATTTTTGAATAATCGTAACCGTTCACCGGATTAAAATTGAAAATTCTATAACATCAGTTCGATAAGTGTTCACCAGTTGAGCTGATGAGAAGTAAGCAGGTCGATGAACTATATAGTTAATCCTATGTGAATCCATCCTGAGCACGCGCAGGCATGATACTGGCGTACGCTTACGAAAAATCAAAACTGCTCTTCCAACCTCACCGGGGAGACAAAACCCGGTGGTTTCACCGCCAAAACCGAACAATTAATGTCATGGAGAATAGACTCTGCGGTATTACCAATGAAAAATCCCGATATTCCACTTCGCGAAACCGTACCCATGACCACCAGATCAATATTTTGCTCCCTCACCAGTTGGGGAATAATCTCTTTTGGGTCACCCTCTTTCAAATGAATGTGCAACCGATTGGGCTCAGCACTCAGAGTTTCAACAACTTCTTTTATATTTGAGGCAAGCTCCTCCAGCTTCAGCCTACAAACTTCCCCTTCCTCTTCCTGCCACTGTTTTGCTTCCAGCTCGGTAAAGAGTGATGGTTCACCCCAGAGATAATCCGCTCCGAAAAAATACCAGGCATGGGCAATATGGAGCTCTGACTTTTCGATAACCGCCAAGAAAGAGGCCATCTCTAATATTTGAAGGTTAAGTTCACCGGTTTCCAGATCTCCATCCAGAGTATGAACGTCAAGTGCTGCCATTACCTTGCTGCATCGCAGCTTTTCCCCGTGTTTAATAATCCACACCGGACAGGGACATTTGCGCAGTAAGTGCATATCAGAGCTTCCGAACAATGCGCTCGTTAATCCTTTTTGATCAGCGGTAGACTTGATCACTAAATCATGTTTCCCTCGCAAAACCTCCTTAATTACCTCTAAAAAGAGTCGTCCCGTAACCACCTTGGCACTTACCTGGATTTTTTCATTTTTAATTATCGGCTCAATCATGCGTTCAAGGCGGGTCAGTCTCTCCCTAATCATGATCTCCAGTAACTTACCCGCCAGTACATACCGATCGCTGTTTATCTTTCTATTGGGCACCCCTTCAATAACCTCAATAACCATTAACTCTGCGCCATTGTGTTCCGCCAACTCGACGGCCCGTTGAAAGGATTTCCCCTTTTCTTCCTCAGGACCGCTAATAAATAGGATATTCTTAAAGCGTTTCATCTATTCCCTCTCTCAACATCCTTGGCTGAATTACATTTCAATTTAAAAGGTTACTGAAAATAAGTGAGCATTAACAATAAAATACAAAGCAAAACAGCGTAACAGGAACCGACCACTGTCCATCTTTTCATTAGATTTTCAAAATGTTTTACCGCCATATATATTTTTTCTATAGACAAAGGTAGGTACCTTTTAACTCCAACCTTTAAAAGGTTTTGAAACTTTGATATAAATAACAATGAACTCTTTCCATGCCACTGTCCATTGAAGCATGAAAAGAGAACAACAATATCACCTGCAGGAATATTATATCTCGTCCTCTTCCATAGCCTCAAGCCCCAAAACAAACCAATCAATACCCCAATAAACAAAGGTCCTAAAGCCCCCGCTACTTCGCCCATGGTCGGCAAGGAACGATCAATTACCGTTTCAAGGGGCCAAATCCAAGGCAACCCCAGCGCCATTAGCAACATTACAATCCACCAGAGTCCATAGAATCCGACAGCATCACATTGCTCCTCTGCTAATAATTTAATTTTCAAATAAAAATAACAGAGTAATAACGCTGTACCCCCTGCAGCAAGCGGCAGTAAAATTGACAGCCATTGAGCAGTGACCGGGGGGACAAAATAAACCAATTCTTTAAAACCCTGCTTGGCCAGAAAGCCGCCAGTAAGAGGCAGCCCTGAGAGAGCAAGGCAAGGAATCGTTAACCCCATCCAAAACCACCATGACGGTTTGTGGCATCGACCTCTAACATGATATACCATACCGGTACCAAGAAAAAGCGCCGCTTTAGCCAAACCGTGCTGTAGGGCATAAATAGTAACCGCCCCTACAACCAAAGACCGATTACCAGGTACCAGTAAGCCGCAGCCTACAATAGTGGTCATTAAACCCATCTGACTGATACTGGAATAGGCAAGTATGGTCTTGGGATTTTCTTGCAATATTCCAACAAACACCGCGTAGAAAGCAGCAAGCATACCCATAATAACAAATAGATAACCCCACCATTCTGGAAGAAGCGAAGCTTGACCCAAAGGTAAAAAACGCAGCCAACCGAGTAGACCAGCCTTGATCATGGCACCACTCAGCACGGCACTGGCTGGAGCCGGGGCCACCGGATGAGCCAAAGGCAACCAAAAATGGAAAGGCAAGGCCCCGGCTTTAATTCCGAAGCCCAAAAAAATTAGTAAAAAAGTGATATTGGAAGGTATTACCTTCCCCACATCACTCAACTGCATAGACTCACTCTTGCTCACCAATAAAAATAATGCACTGATAAGAAGAACTTCACTGATCATCACCAGAATTATATATATTCGCCCGGCCCGCCACGCCTCATCACTTTTATTATGAACTATCAAGCCATAGGCCGCGAAACTCATCAAGCCGAAAAACAGATAAAAACCTAATATCTCCTGGGCAATAATCAAACCAAAATTCCCGCACATTGCTATGAGATAAAAAAAATAGAAATTATGGCTCGTCGAATTTGCCCCTTTACCATCTAAATACTCTTTACCAAACAGCCCCGAAATCAACCAGATAAGTCCGGTGAATAGAAGAAAAGTACGACCGGTAGTATCCAGCCCCATACGCCCTCCCATAAAAAACCAAGACACCTCCAAATTGATCTCGGAATGGATTAGCAAAGATGCAAGCACAGCCGTAAGCGCGGTCCACGGCGCAAGTTTCAAACTAAAGCGACGTAAGGGTGAATACAGCAAACAAAAAGCCATAACCAAAGGCAAACCAGGAACCATGGAAAGTAAAACGATAAGAAGCTGATCACCCCAAACATGATGAGCTTGCATCATAGGCCATACTCCGTGCGCACTATCAGCTTGACCCAGGCCAGGGGGCTAAGACTGCTACCGGCCAACAAACCGGTAAGCAAAACCAATAATGCGGTGGTCAAAGTGGGAAGCAACAACATCCAGTGAGTCTCCCACCTTCCGAAATCACGTTCATCCGGCCAGAGACCTTGCTGTTTCTCAAACCAAACCGTGTAGACAATCGGCAGAAAGTATGCAGCATTAAGCAAAGTTGAACATACCAGTACCACTATTATCCAATCTTGTTGTTGTTCCAGAGCACCTATCCCCAAGTACCATTTACTCACAAAACCAGCCATGGGTGGCAAGCCTATCATCCCTGCCACGCCCACCGTAAAGGCTCCCATGGTTAAGGGAAGTCGCCGACCAGCCCCACGCATCTCACTGATATTATGGACCCCCAAAGTTTCAGCAAGATTACCGGCACAGAAAAAGAGGGTTATTTTCATCAACCCTTGATGCACCAAATGCACCAAACCTCCCATTATAGCACCGGTGCCCCCCATGCTTATCCCCAAAGTAATATAGGATACCTGACTAACGGTGGAATACGCCAAGCGATGTTTGAGATTATCTTGGCCCAAAGCCCGCACCGATCCATATACAATGGTGAATACAGCGATGCCTCCAAGAGGCGATAGCAGATGCAAACGTTGCGCAGTTTCAATGCCATACACGTCGAGGACAATGCGAATAATCCCGAAAGCACCCGCCTTGACCACTGCCACCGCGTGCAATAAGGCACTCACCGGAGCGGGTGCCACCATTGCTTGAGGCAACCAACCATGAAAAGGAACCAACGCAGCCTTTACCCCTACCCCACTAATAAGCAATATAAAAATAATGGTTAATGGAATTCGTAAACTTTGCTCATACGGGGCAAGCAAACCATGCTCATGAAAGGTCAAAGGCCCCACCAAAACACGCAGCCAGATCACCGCCACAAGAAAAATCGCCCCTCCGGTAAGAGCATAGATTAAATATATTCTCCCAGCATCCATGACCTGGCTTGTTCCTCGATGTACTACCAGCGGATAAGTAGTCAAGGTGAGCAATTCGAAGAATACTAAAAAGGTGAGCAGGTTACCGGCCAAGGCGATGCCAATGGTCACAGTAATGCACAAACTAAAATAGCCGAAAAATTGACTGCGGTTAGGTGAACCTTCCAAATAGCCAACTGCAAACACGGTCGTTACCAACCACAGGGTACTGGACAAGGTAGCGAAAAGGGCAGAAAGAGCATCGGCCCGCAGCACGAATTCTACATCGGGCAATAAAGCAAAAGCAATCTCAAACTCCCGCCCCTGGTAAATATTTACAACCATGGTCACTACCAGGATCAACTTCAAAATTGCGCCACTTAGGTTCAAAAAAGTGCGTAAACGATGAGCTGATTCCGGCAAAGTAAATATCACCATTCCTGGCACCAAGGAACTCAAGAAAATAAATACGATTACCCATTGTTCCCAGCTCATCCGTTAATCTCCATAAAACGTGACACCAGGGGACCGGTAAAACCAAGGAGCATAGCTACCAAAGCAAGGAAGAATGCCCACCACTGAGACCCATCCGATACATTTATCGAGCTGTGCGGTGGATTAGCGGAAGGCCTGTTAATATAGGATACAACTTTATAGACATAAGCTGCAGTGAGCAAACTGCCGGCAAATATAACACCCACCAGCCACCATTGGCCCTGCTGAAAAGCAACGCTCAAAAATTGATATTTAGCTATAAAACCGCCGCTTGGCGGCAAGCCCATTAAACTAATACCGGCCATTCCGAAAGCAAACCCCGCCACGGGCACTTGCTGTCCAATGGATTCTAGGCGGGCGAGCTGATCATGACCGGCCTGGAGAACCAACGACCCAACTGCTAAAAACATAGCCCCTTTGGCGCAACCGTGTGCCAAAACAAAATATATGACCCCCATTCGAGCCCCATTGTCCGATGCCATGGGGATTAGAGAAAAGATAAGAAAAAAATAACCGATCTGGCCAACGGTTGAATAAGCAACCAGCATTTTGAGTCCATCCTGCCGCAACGCCTGAACACCACCCCAAAAAATAGCACCCGCCCCACAGACGGCAAAAAAAGAGGTAACCAGCAAGTCTACATTAGGAAAAATATCAAACCATAA
>JAOTSI010000137.1 GCA_029865005.1 Desulfobulbaceae bacterium | reverse complement strand
ACATCATTAACCCCGTGGGCTGCCGAATCTAAATTAGTATGGCAGCTGATTATATTAATTTTTTCCTTTAGAGCCCGTGCAATAAATGCACCTTCCGGCTTCCCGATATCAATGAATTTCAATGGACGAAAAATTACCGGATGATGGGTAATAATCACATTAGCACCCAGGGAAATCGCTTCGTCAAGTAATCCTTCCACCGGATCAAGACCGAGCATAAGACCAGTTACCTGAGAACTTGGGTCTCCAAGCATGAGTCCAACATTATCCCAAGACTCCGCTAAGCCTATGGGAGCTATGGAGTGAACGATATCTATTATGTCAGCTACGGTTGTCAACATCTCACCCCATACCTTAATTGCTGGTTCCCAAATACAGCCAGCGAACAGCTATCAAAATATAGATACCAAAACCGAATTTTCAGAAGTAATTTCCGGCTATTATGGGCAAACAAAAAGAGGTACCTCCTAATGGAGCGTACCTCTTGAGACCTCGCGTGTCGTGCGAAAAAGTATTTATTTCTATTTGATTTTGGCAAATTTTCAGAAATATTCAATTGCTTGCGTTTCGGATGAAAGGAAATTTTCACGCAACTCTAACAGCTACTAATTACTAACACGGTAATGGTGGGCCCACCTGGACTCGAACCAGGGACCTATCGGTTATGAGCCGATGGCTCTAGCCAACTGAGCTATAGGCCCGCCTTACAAAAGCATTAGATCATACCATATATTAAATATTGGTCAATATATTTTTTTTCTACTCAACCGATCTGAGCCTAATTTTTTCTTAAAACAACGAGAGATCAAGGACAAAAAACTTGAGATCAATTAAATTTGTTTAATTATAGGCCCTATGATCAACTACCTCTAACCTGCTAAAATAAGGAAATCCACCATACTCATGGTACATTGTCACTAAGTTTGCAACTAGCCTAATATAATATTATGAGAGATAGTAAGTAGTTACCGCAATATCAATTAGCACTCAAAAAACATACACAAAAAATGCAAGAGAAATACACAAATAATACCGTTGCATTCCAATTACTTACGAGTTCCATGTTTTACAGCCTTTCTTGTGCGATCCAGGGGCACGAAAAATAATAAATATCCTAAAACCGGAGCCTGCGCTTACCTACGCTAGTAAGCCACAGGTTCCGAGATGAGATAATTTATAATTCACGATCCCATAGCATATCACTAATATGCTTATTGATTACCAACAGATCCTTCGGGCTTATAAAAACGCAATTCACCAGTGTAAACCGGAATTGCGCACTTCAATAGCAAAGTATATATCAGCGCCCCAAAGGCCCAGACCCCGATAGTGATCATTTTCTCATTAAACGAGGGACCGTACTCATATATTTCACCCAAGGTTCCCGGAATAAATCCAGGAATAACCAACCCCATCCCCTTCTCAATATAGATACCGGTCATAACCAAAACGCAACCGATATTCAAAGTAAAAAGATTTTCTCTAGTCTGGGGACGCAAAAAGATTAAAAACGCCGTAATATTGAAAATCATGGCGGTCCACATCCAGGGCACAAGGTTGTTGTGATGATGAAGACCGAAATAGAGATACTCCATAGGTGCCAAATGCACGGATCCTGAGTAGAATTCTTTAAAGAATTCAGCAGCCAAGAGAAATAAATTAATCCCTATGGCATAGGCGACTAACTCTGCAATTTTAAAAATTGCCTTGTTCTCAATCTCTATTTTGGACACTTTTCTGATTATCTGAAAAATAATAATCATGATCGCCGGTCCGGCACAAAAGGCAGAAGTTAAAAAGCGAGGTGCCAAAATGGAAGCATTCCAAAAAGGTCGGGACGCCAAGCCGTTATACAAAAAAGCCGTAACGGTATGAATACTAACCGCCCAGGGAATCGACAACAGGATCAATGGTTTAATAATCTGCAAGTTATACTCTTTACTATTAGCCATCTTGTATAGAGCATAAAAGGAAATAGTCAAATTAATCGCCAAATAGCCGTTGAGAACAATTATATCCCAAGCCAATAAGGAAGAAGGAAAATTCATATTACCGATAAATGGCATAACATGCCAAAGACGATCAATTCTCCCCATGTCTATAACCACAAAAAGAATACACATGGTGATGGCGGAAACCGCGAGCAGTTCCCCAAACAAAACGATCTCTTTTATCGGCTTAAAATTATAAAGATAGGCTGGCACCACCAATAATACAGCGGCAGCTGCTACACCCACCAAGTAGGTAAAATTAGATATATAAAATCCCCAAGAGACCTGATCACGCATATTTGTGACAATCAGACCGTTATCAAGCTGTTTTATATATGTAATCAAACCCAAAAGAACCAGAAGACTTAAAAAGCCTATCCAAGCAAAATAATACTTATTGCCCTTTGTCACCTGGCTTAGGAAAACGAAAAAGTTTTTTGCTAACTGAAACATGTTTCAAGCTCCTTCAATCCGGATTAGGTGGCAAAAAAGTAATAGAATTTCGGAGCAGTATTCAGCTCCTCCTTAAGACGAAAGACACGTTTATGCTCAAGGCAATAACGAATTTCGCTCTCAGGATCTAATAAATTACCAAATTTACGAGCACCTACCGGACAAACCTCAACACAGGCCGGATAACGACCTGGGTTACCCCTGGTACGTTGAATACAAAAGGTACATTTCTCCACAACCCCCTTATAACGCGGACGATTACCGAGATAATGGGTATCTGGATTAACCTCTTCTTTGGCAATTTGCGGTGCCGCCCAGTTAAAGCGACGCGCTCCGTAAGGACAGGCGGCCATACAGAACCGACAACCAATACACCAGTTATAATCAACCACTACAATTCCGTCAGGTTCCTTCCAAGTGGCCTTAGTTGGACATACCTTGACACAGGGAGGATTTTCACATTGCTGACAGGCTATGGGCATATAGAAATGGCCGTCTTCCGGTACTTTTTCGGGGTAATAATATTTATCGGCCTCTTCCAGATTGCTGACAAATTTTTCCCCCTGCTCAAAGCGTAGAACACTAATCCAGTGTATCTGTGGGTCACGAGACTGATTGTTCTCACGAGCACAGGCGTAAACACAGCGACGACATCCTATGCAACGAGACAAATCAAGCCCGTAGCTAAACAACACGCCCGGCTGAGCATCGGTGGTTTTAACCTTAACGTCTTTTTTATACTTCTCTTTATATTCCTCTTCCAATCGCTTAATAACATCTGCAACTTCATCTTTGTTGAGCTCGCGAAAATGCTTTTGAAAAAAAGCCTCCCACACTGAAGCGTCCGATGTGCCGACAGGAAGAGCTAACGTGGCTGTTCCCGCAGCGGCTCCTTTAAGAAAATTCCTGCGAGTCAGCTTATCTTTCTTACTCTTCATTTCTCACCATTATTGTATATCCCCGATCGGGTTTCGAGGTATCTGATCATCATTTAACTTGCGATTTTCAATCTCAGTAGGCCGAACTGGCGGCGGAAGAGGAGTTAAAGGCTTAAACTTCGGAGAATGGGGATTATGGCAATGAACACATAGTCTATATATCTTCTTACCATTCCATTCACCAGTCCGCTTTCCGTGCACTCCGGCCTTCCAGTCGCGAAAAATGGTCCCATGACATTGACCGCAAAGATAATATGACTCCTCGAAGGAAATCAAAGCACCGTTAACCAATCGTAATTTATCACGATCATTAGCATTATGACAATCCAGACACCAGCGTTGATCACTTGCATGGTCAAACATCTCCTGGATATCGGTATGCTCCTCAAGTTCACGCCTTGTCGGGTCGGGCTCCATGTCTTCATGACAATCCGAACATGGAAAAATTCCCTCCGAAAATGGTGCCGGCGGGACGGAATACTTCGGTATCTTATCTTTGTCAGCTGCATTAACCGGACTTGCTCGCAACGAAAAAATCAGACCAAGTCCGATTAACAAGCAAATCGCTTTCTGAACTCCCATACGTTAACCTCCTCCACGGGATAAACAGGTCGTTTTTTCGACCTAATTGAATAATACGACCGATAAAATATCATCTCTACTCATCGGCCACGTAAAACTGACAAAGCAATACCTTAAAATTATAAATAAATACTAATCACCAAACATCATAGGTTATAGGATAAAGAGTAATTTTAATCGTACAATTACCCTATATGGAGATATAAACCTCCATTAAAAATGGTAATTACTATTACATGATGAAGTTCTCTAAAAACGGATTACAAACTGAAATATATTTCGCAATTAAAACTATCATGCTTTAGAGTTAGACAATTAATTATCAATTTGTGTTTTTAGTTAATTATTATATATAGTTTACATCTTTTGAGATAAATTATTTCAATTAGTATGTCAGAAGACATCATTCGCCTGGAGCATGTTCATGAACCAAATAATTTCGTTTTTCCTCAAATTCACCGACAAGCAATATTCAACCTTTCGAAAACTTGCCTCTATGATTCCTGGAATAATTGTATTTCTAGTTCTATCCCCATTCGTTATCTTTCATATCTCCGCCTTTTTCAGCGGCGTGCTCTCCATTCATACCCCTCGCATCTTTGAACTCGTCGTTACAATTTGCGCCCTACTAATCTCCATTCCGCTAATGTTCAAAGCATTTTTTGATCTTTGGATCATAGGTGAAGGTTCCCCCGCCCCCATTGCCCCAACAAAACACCTGGTCACCACAGGGGCCTATAGTTGGTGCCGCAACCCTATTGAGCTGGGTACCAATCTATACTTCCTCGCGTTAGGTATATTTTTCGATTCTCTTACAACCGGCATATTTTGCATGCTCTTAGGTTTAACGCTGGGAACTGGCTATATAAAGCTAATAGAAGAAAAAGAAATGCTGCTCCGCTTCGGTTCTCCATACAAGGAATATCTCAAACGGGTTCCATTTATGACTCTTCCATACTTATCTTTAACAAGAGCTTATAAACACGAATGAAAAAATTTTCAATTAAAATTTATATTTTAATTTATATATCTTTTGACATTTACATATACAAGGTTATATACTTTCGACATCAGTTTCTAATAGTTACGCCCTGGCAACGAATACCTTTGGAGGATTTTCCAGTCTCAAGAGCAATCTCTTATCAAGTTTGTTACTAAATAATAGGATAAAAAGCATAGAAATGCAGATAGATAAGAAAATATTAGTAGTAGGAGCAACGGGATTTGTGGGTCCAGCACTGGTAGAAGAGTTTTCCAATGCCGGATACAGCGTGATATGCGGAGTGCGGAACTTAGCCAGTGCGGCTCGCCAACTGTCTTTCCCAAATGTGGAGTTTATGAAAGTAAACCTAAATGAGGATTTAGATCCGGATGTCTGGTTGGAACGACTGGAAGAGCATGAAGTGGACGGGGTTGTAAACAATGTGGGAATCGCCAACTCCTTTGGCGGGCAATCCCTTGAAAACGTAAATGTACTAGCGCCGCTAGCTCTCTTTAAAGCAGTACAACACTACTGCCAGGATAATCGAAGCTTCAGGGGCAAGCCACATGACATTCCGGTAATCCAAATTTCGACCACCGGAGCCAATTGGCCTGATTGCGATAAATACGAATATCCACGAACTAAAAAACAAATTGACGAAGTACTGGTTCAAACAGATGGTCTTAGATTTATCATCGTACGACCCAATATAATTTATGAGCCAGGTCGCGGACATTTATTACTAGAGGAAATCGCCCGTCTTTCAATCATCGCCTATATAGGAGGGTCTGATATCCAGCCAATTCATTGCCGTGAACTAGCCATCGGTATTGTCAGATTAATGAAGAACCCATCAGTAGCTAATAGATCAATCCTTCAAGCAGTGGGTCCCGAAGTGATGACCTGGGAGAAAGTATTCAAATCGGTTTGTAACGCCCTGGGAAGAAAACATTGTATCTTTATGCGGTTCCCCCTGTTGATCGGCCAGCTCTTCACTTCCATCTCCCAGAAATTACCAGATAATTCCTTGGGAAACCTTGGGGTACTAGCTAAAATGGACGACCAAACCATTGAAATGATGACCAAGGGAAGTACAGGAGACAACAGCGAATGGCTAAAGAAAACACAGTTAGAACCGATAACACTTTTTAATTCATACAAAAAATTCGGTAAATCTCGTGATACTTACAACAAGTATATTCAAGATATTCGTGAAAAAATAACAGACTATTCGTAAGTTAAAAAACCTTATGGAAAATTTAGCTCAATGGTCCACTATTTTTTCACCGTTAGGCATTTTCCCACTAAATAAAGAAGAAGATTCTTCCATAGTCTCAGCAAGCAAGACACACTTTAAAGTCACAATAGAACCAGCGGCCTCACCTGACCCCTTAGCGGTGACGGTAAATTGCGCATTACCACTCAACTGCTCTTTTTTAGAATTACTAATACAAAACTCCCTCTCAAACACCCCTGGACACAAACACTCTGCACTCGTAATATTGACTGGTTTTGCAAGTAATTCTGAATAGACTTCCAGCTCACTCACCATATTGACTTTACCCTGGTCGACCACTGCCAAAATCCTAAAAAGGGAGACATCACCTCTTTTACGAAAAAAATACACGTCAATATCATTAAGTTGCTTTTTATCAGAAAGATAGAACCAATCATCTGCCATAACCCTGACAACATTACCTTCCTGAAAGGATTTACATCTATTTTCTTCTGCAATTACCCTTAATCTACCCTCATGAATCCCACTTCCCAAAGCCATAAGAATCACACCAACAATGCATATCAGGACGGAAATAGAAATAACAATATAACTAGTCGTGTAATTAGTGGATTTAACCCAACCATATCCAGGGTCGATACTTAAGAAAAAAACAAAAATCAATACGCTTCCGATGGTAAAAATAATGCCCAAAGTATTTAATGACCCTCCTATACCGTAATGTCGTAAAAAAAGAACAGTAAGAGCCACAAAGCCTAGAGACAATGCCATAACGAACAGATTTAATACATTTTTCTTTTTCATAACCCTTGAAGTCTTGTTGTTATAATGCGATTACGGCTAGATCAACCTGTTAACAAGAGATGCGGAAGAAATAAATTTAACAATCTTACTTACCTTTTTTCTTACAAGTTCCTTGTACCAATTATAACATAAGTTTTTTATACAATATAGACTTCAAATCAGAAAAATATGATAATGATCCCCGGTCACACTCAATTGCTAGTAGCCAAGCTAGCCCCTCTCCAATACTCATTTCTTCAAGCGTTTTTTAGCGGGCCCATATCCCAACTCAGCTGACTTACGTAAATCTATCATGGCTTTGTCTTTTTCTCCACTTTTGCTGTAAGCAACAGCTCTCGCATAATATCCTTGTCCATTTTTACCATCCTCACGGATAGCATGGGAAAAAGTAATAATAGCCTCTTTTAATTTACCCATTTTCAATAGCCTGGTTCCCTGAGTTAGCCAATCTTTTACCTCTATATTATTCTCATCACTTCCAGCTTTAAATTGAACTCCGGTTTTTACTGCCTCACTTGAAGCCTTGATACCGCCGGAAATTGCTGTTTGTAATTTTGGTGAGGGAATCTTAGGTGTTTTAACTAAATCTTTTGCACAAAAACGACAATGAATGGCTTTTTTACCAATCAACTCACCACAAAAAGGGCATGGTTTAGTCTCACCAACTATCTTTTCAGGCTTTTTTATTATTATTACATTTTTTTCATATTTACGTGTTGCCAAAAAAACCAAAGTTGCCGGGGTAATGGCAATGTACCAAACTACTCCCCAATTCATCGCATTCAATATCTTCCTGAGCAACAGACCAATTTTACCTCCCACTAAGGACATATTCCCCAACTCATTTGCGACAAAAAAAAGACAAACTACTGCACCAAACAGACAAAAACATGCCCAGCCAATGACAATTTTATCCATCAAATCTTCCGACACACCATGAAATGATCGCTCTGTGCTCTCGCCCCCGGAATTAGTACTTCCTAAAGCTTGATAGTTCTCAACAAGAGAGATATATTCAGAACGCATCAGAAAGTAAAAGGGGAACACGAGCGGCCACAAGCCTGCTACCGTCAAGCCCCACTCAAGAGGCTCCATATCAAAGAAACCATGTATCAAACCACGTTTAATGCCTAATGCCCTAGCATCATAATAAACGATAATACTTGAACATATAATAACTATTAAAATCACAAATTGAACAGACTGCATTGCACACCATTAACTCAAAAAAAAGTGTTGACGTTCGGTTAACCCAACGTACGATGATCGATAAATCATGACAAAATAAAAATGCCAACATTCCAAAATAACTCGTTAATCTTTAAAATAACATGATTAAGTTCTTAAATCAAGCAAAGACAATAGGATGCCCGGCAAATCATCCCTAACCCAGCCGCCCTTACGCCTTTACTCTATAAGAGTACCTGACCACAGGGTTTATAACTAGCTGATTTAATACAGCACAAGATAGTAAGTGGTCACAGGTGGTTCAGATTTATGCAGTTGCCGCTGCTCGCTATAGCCTTTCTATGCAGGCAGTGGCTACCGCATGAAGATGAGGTGCCTGTGACCACTTACCTATAAACAATTAACCAACCGCTTTCCATTCGGTCCAATATTCCATGAAAACTACATCTACAAACAGATATAATTACCACCATGCCCTCATACTTATATTATTGTTTACTTTCACCCTGGGAGGCTGTATCACCACGGTGAAAAAACCTACCGAACCCAATCAACCGCCGGTACGTGGATTCTCCACATTTGATAACGTTATCCTCAAACATATTAATAGCACTCAAAAAACGCGTAGCAATTACATCAGAGACGCTATAAAGGAAATAGATGAACATCTTATCCATTGCATACGTTCCACATTCCCAAATGTCTCAATCTACAAAGAAGCTCTTGTCGACAATAACCCAAAAACTATTATCATTGAACCGTACATCAATGAAATAAAATGCGTAAGCCCGGTAGCCAGACTTTGGACAGGTGCCTTTGCAGGCAGCTCAGCTATCAACATTAAAGTCACGTTTACCGACGGCACCGGCGCTATAATCGCCCAGCCGACATTTTACGCCTCTGCTTCAGCACACATGGGAGTCTTTTCAAATGGTGGCTCAGACCGCAAAATTCTAAAAAATATCTCTCAAGATGTTTGCGGATACGTCCTTTTCAACCGTTAATCCCACCATCCAACCAATATTCACAAACACAAGCTACACTGTATGACACAACCTATGACTAACACAACCCCCTTTGTTCAAATCATTCGCATAGATAGCACAGAGCCTAGCCTACAAGACAATACCGCTGACCTAGATCGACTCAAAAAAACCCTACTCCTACAACTTGATCCAGATCATTTAAAAACCCATCACTTAAGAGTAGAACATCAAAACATCGGAAAAATATGCGAAAAATTTCGTAATAATAGCTTTAAAGGCTGGGCAGTTATCAATACTTTACCTTCCCATATTGAGCTGGTCGATTTTTTAATCAAAAAACCAGCATACATGCCTGCCCTGGCCCTTGACTTAGGAACTACCCACTTGGAGGCTTACCTGGTTGATTTACTCAACGGTCAAGAACTCGCCCACTCCCATATCGAGAACAGTCAAATCTCTCATGGCACTGACATCCTGAGCAGAATCCATTTTGCCTGCCGCAATAATAATAATAATAATAATAATAATAATAATAATAATAATAATAAGCAAAAAGGGGACTCCACTTCCGACGGACTACGTACCCTGCAAATAACCATCATTAACACTATCAACAAATTGATCAAAGACCTTGCAACCAACGCCGATTGCGATCAAAACAATATCCGCGCCATCTGTGTTTCCGGCAACACCACCATGATCCATCTATTTCTTGGTATTAACCCATATCATCTCTGCCGTGAGCCATATATCCCACTGGTCAATGCACCTGACCCGGTAAAGGCGTCAGAGTTAAGTTTGAACATCAACCCTAATGGACCTATATGGATTTTACCAAGTATAGGAAGTTATTTCGGAGGG
>JAOTSI010000136.1 GCA_029865005.1 Desulfobulbaceae bacterium | reverse complement strand
TTGCTTAAAACAAGAGGTAAGCAAGAACAATCCATAGAGTTGCTTGCGGAATCGCTACTTATGGTCACATACTCCTGTCAGGAGGAAAACATGTATCAATAATCTCGGAAAATCGATAGCTTTGCCTCTTAGCCTGGAGGCTATGGCGTTACTGGGCCGGACTTTGCGACTGGTTGACGTGAGGCTGCAGCAGTAAAATCAAGGACCTTTTTGGTGATACTTGCTCAATAATTCTTGCTGTATCACGGTTACTGTTTCGTAATCAGGAGAATGGCTATTGCAGGTGGAGCAGTAACAATTCCATACAAATGCACTTATACTCTGTAGAGTTAATAATTAATATTATATAAATTTTGTATAATATATTATGCAGTAGATGTTGACAACTTACTGTTATTAGGTTTTTTTTTATTACTGTTTAGAGACGTAGAAAAAGCAGCTAGATCTTTGCTGTGGAGCCTTTTTCAGATTTTTACATTATAATAAGAGTATTTTGTCATTATAAATAATCTTGACAATCAGTACCTTTTTGTAATGTAATTACAGTTAATGATATTGAGTTACGTTAAGTCTCATTGGGATTAGGGTATTTTCAGAGGTTATAGTTTGTGAAAAGGATAAGTTGATGTGGATTGCATAAGGTAACAGTTACTGGCGGGGGATGGCTGGGATTACATGTAGCTTGTTTTTTCCAACTCACCCGAAAATATTTTCTCCCAGTTACTTTTCAGAAAGCGATTGTTTATCAACGTAAATATTATTTCTGATACATTTGCCGAATCCTGTGCCTTGTGAATCCAAAGGATACTTATGAAACAGGAAAAATTAAATCAACAGCTTCTTGATAAAAGAAATAAACCATTTTTTAGTATAATTATTCCTACATATAACAGGGCAAAATTTGTAATCCACGCAATAGAAAGTATTATGACCCAATCGGGAAATAATTTTGAAGTTATCGTCATTGATGACGGTTCAACTGATAATACCGCCGAAGCGCTCATTCCCTATAGGTCTCGCATAAAATATTTTTATACCTCAAACAATGGGGTGAGTTCGGCAAGAAATTTTGGAATAAAGAAGTCTACTGGTGATTGGATTGGCTTTCTTGATTCCGACGATGAATGGCTTCCAGGCTACCTTTCCAGGCAAAGGGAAAATATCAAGGCCCATCCAGAATGTTGCATGCACATGATGAATTCTTTTCAAGTTGATCTCAGCGGTAAGCAAGTAAATACCTTTAAAGCTAATTGTTCCCCCATTCTCGCAAAACATTCAGTCCTTAAGCCAGAAGATCCTTTTTGCTTTTCGTTAGAAAATTACCTGTGTTACTTACAATCTACTGTAATACGGAAATCCTCCCTGTTAGCAGCAGGCATGTTCAACGAGAACCTATCCATGATTGAGGACCTTGATCTTGTTGCTCGAGTTGCCTTACAAGGTTCCATGCGGCTCTACAATGCTCCAATGGCCTACATTTTCAGGAGAAAAGAGAGCCATGTTCATTTAAGTGCACAAATGCGCAAGAACGGCATTCGTACTCTAGATATTTTTGGTGAGATTTATCGTAATCTTCTGGCGATTCCCGGCCTCAATTTTAAACGAAGAAAACTTCTTCGCAAACTTTACGGGGCAAATAGACGTGCGGTTGGCAACCTTTACATAAGTAAAGTGGGATCTCAGTCAAAAGCAATTAATCACTATTGGTGTGCCATGCAGGTAGATGGTTCATGGAGATCAGCCATGAGGTTATTCTTAGCAATTTTACCAAATAATAAAATTACGAAAACTACCTTTAAGGAATGGGATATCAACCCATAAGATGCAATATATCAAAAAAAATCATTTAGTATACAATGATGATAGAATTTATAGTATTCAGGCGGAGGTCTCTGTAGCCAGTGATGGGAATAAAGAAAAAATATTTTAGCTCATTATTTACAGTGTAAATGATTGATCAGTAGAGGTGTAAACTGTAAGTGACCTTTAGGCATTAGAGGTTTTTACATTAATAAACTTAATTTAAAAACTAACCGCACGTACTATAACAAGTTTAATTTATATAAATTACTTGTTTGTTCCCCTGGTAATATTGATTCACTTTATAAAAAGTGGTTTTTTGGGTAAGTTACAGTGGTCCTGGATTAATCAAGGAGTCCCTGTATATCATAAATTGTCGTTGAAATGGAGTTTTGTCTCGTTTTAATTACAAGAAAAAAGGCTTGGTTGATGTCAAGATCAATTTAGCGTTTTATTGAATCAACCTATTCAAAATTTTTAGGCTGACTTTGAATAATGGTTAATGCCGCTATATCTAGAATCTTGTTGCAGCTCTTCAGTTCTGTTTTTACTATTCACACCTATGTTTTATAGGCTACGAGAGGATTTTGAAAATATCTATGATTTTGCTAGGTACTTTTAGTTACAAAAAATATGATGTTGTAGCTGTCGCAAGGAAGGATGGCACCTTGGTAGTGAATATATCAGGTTATCCCACTAGAACTTGAAGTAGCGAATTGATGAACAGACTGAATCCTGATATTATATTTAAGCACAGTAGCTTGAGTCGTGATTTGGCTGGGGCATCGATCCGTGGTGGTATAAGTACTATGACTTCGCAAGGCATGCAAATCGTTTTGCAAATGACAGGAACTATCATCCTTGCCCGCTTATTGACTCCTGCCGACTATGGTTTGATTGGCATGGTCACCGTGGTCGTCAATTTTGCCCAGATGTTTAAAGATGCAGGTTTGTCAGTGGCTACTGTACAGAAGGACAAAATATCTCACGAGCAGATTAGTACTTTGTTTTGGGTTAACGTGTTTATCAGCGTTGTTCTCGGTGGATGTGTTTTGGTTGGGTCCCCACTTGTTGCTAAGTTCTATGGCAAACCTGAACTGGCAGCTGTGACTGCCGTACTTTCCATTTCGTTTATCGCTAGTGGGTTGGGTGTTCAGCATGGAGCTTTATTACTTCGTCATATGCGCTTTGGCAACTTGGCATTCATTCAGATCATGTCTCAGATGATGACGTTGTCTGTAACGATCATTTTGGCGCTATTGGGCATGCGTTACTGGGCGTTAGTCGGGGGGGCATTGACAACGGCTTTCTGCACAGTCACTTTGACTTTCTATTTTTGTCCCTGGATACCGGGTCGGATTCAGAAAAGGTCTGGTGTTCGTGACATGCTTAAGTTTGGTGGTCATATAACTGGATTTGAATTTATAAATTATTTCAGTCGCAATTTTGACAATATTCTGATTGGAAGATTTATTGGAGCTGATGCTTTAGGCTTTTACTCCAAAGCTTATTATTTATTCATGCTGCCAATCACCCAGATCAGAACACCCATTAATAATGTGGCACTACCTGTACTTCGAACCCTGAAAGAAGAACCAGGTCGTTACGCGCAATATTATCAACGTATTCTTGATATACTTTCTTCTATAACAATTCCTCTGACCTTTTATTGTATAATTGAGGCTGAGTTTATTATTGAGCTAATACTAGGTTCACAGTGGTCGGCTGTTGTGCCAGTATTTAGAATTTTGGCGATAGCGGGGGTAATACAACCAATAGCTGGTACCCGAGGGTTAATTCTTCTCAGTTTAGGCTTTTCAAGGAAGTATTTAAATTGGGGGGTGTTCAATTCTGCTCTTATCGTAATAGCATTTATTATAGGATTGCCATATGGAATAAAAGGGGTTGCAACTGCATATACTGCGGCAAATTATATCATTCTGGTTCCATCCTTGTTTTATTGTTTTCATGGAACCCCTATTACCGTATCTCTGTTTTTTAAGACAGTAGCTTTACCATTTCTAACAAGTTGTCTGGTGGCAGTAGTTATTGTTTTGGTAAAAAGTATAATCATTCATGATTTAATCTTTTTTCATTTTTGGATCATAGCTATCTTTTTTATTGCTTATGTAGCCTTGTCAAGCTTACGGCAATCAGTACGACATACAATCTACTTGATAGTTAAAAATATAATTTTTTATATAAAAGACAGGAGTTGTGTTTCGTAATGAAAATTTTAATTTGTGGTGCAGACTTTGAAAATAAAGGTGCAGAAGCGATGTTGCGAACTGTTCAAGTGGAATTGGCATCACGGTTGCAAGCTGTTGAATTTTTTTTATGGCGTCCTGCAGTATTTAATCACAATATTACTCTATCAAGTGGAATAACCCCTATACTGCTCCCATATGAAGAAGAAAAAAACAAATTTATTTATTTAATCCTTGGCTGGCGTATTGCCAGAGCTATTTGGACTATTAAGGAAATACTTAAAAGGGGAAGTATTATCTCCTTAATAACAAAAGGTAACCGATTTACAGCAGCATGTAATTATTATTTAGAAAGAACCATGGGAAGGGTTGATGCACTCATTGATATTAGTGGGTTTGCTTATGGAGACGTGCCGTGGGCAGATGGATCAATTCAGTCAATTAAGCCGCTGATTACTTTATGTCAAAGGCAGGATAAACCTGTATTCTTTTTACCCCAAGCTTGGGGGCCCTTTCTTAATTCCTCTATCAGGAATGGTGTTAAAGAAATACTTAAAGGAGAGACAGTAAAATTTTACTCTCGCGATACCGTGTCGAGTCAGCATCTAGAAACCCTTTTAGAAGAAGGGCCTATTTTATCGCATCAGGATATAGTGTTTAATTTCAAAGGAGGAACTTCCAAACAGGGTAAGCAGATTTTGTACAAAATGGGATGTTCAATAACGCGTCCTATAATCGGAATATCACCTAACATGAGAGTATTTGAACGATCATCTGGAATTGGATCTTCAAATCAATACATTAAAATAATAACAAGATTGATAAGGCACTGCTTGGATAAATATGATGTAGATATTGTCTTACAGGCCAGCGAGATTAAACGGTATGGTGCAACTAAAGATGATCGATATATTTGTAGTCTCATAGCTAACGTAATCAACCAGCCCGATAGGTGTTTTATGACAAGAGACTTTCTGACGGCTGAAGAAACTAAGGCTATAATTTGTCAATTTACCTATATTATCGGATCTCGATTCCATTCTCTGGTTTTTGCGCTTTCGAATGGTATTCCCGGAATGCCAATAAGTTGGACACATAAGTACCGTGAATTATACTCTTTATTTGGGCTGCAGCATATGGTTCAGGAGTGTGATAAATTAGACTTAGAGGATATTATAATAAAATTTGATAGGGCTTGGGTGGAACAGCACCAGCATAAAAAAATAATTAAAAAGCAACTTGTTAGTATCCAGAAAAAAAATGATGCTATTTTTAATGAACTAGCAGATATGATAGTCAAAAAACGCAAGTAGTATGCCCGATTTTATTTCTGTTAAAAGTATCGTTGATAGTCAGTTGTGTACACAATGTGGCACATGTGTTGTTGTTTGTCCTACTGGTGCATTAAAGATGCAAGAAACGTCTGCGGGATTTCTACATCCTTTTATCACGGAATATAAGTGTGTTGCGTGTGGAAAATGTAGGCGTGTATGCCCCGGAGCTATTGTTGATCTTAAATTGCATTCTGACGTTGACCCTTTTAAGGGTAATATATGTGAGGCCTATGTCGGACATGCTTGTGATGAATCTATCCGTGTGCGTGGTCAAAGTGGAGGAGTGGTAAGCGCCTTACTTCTTTACCTTCTTGAGACAGGGCAAGCGAATGCAGCCTTGGTTACCTCTATGCCAAGCGATGGGTCACTGAGACCAAAATCTATGTTGGCAAGGACTAAATCCGAAATATTGGAAGCAAGAGGGTCTAAGTATTGCCCTGTTGCTGCAAATAAAACCTTAAAACATGTTTTGCCAGGTGATAATGTCGCTATTGTTGGGCCTGCTTGCCATATGCATGGAATTCAATTATTGGCACGAAATCAAAAGAAATTTGTACAAAATATATCATGTAAAATAGGACTGTTTTGTGACCGAACATTACTTTATACTTGTATTGACCAAATGGCTAAAGACGCTAAGTGCGATATGTCTTCAATAAATTCTGTTGAATATCGCTCCAAGGCTCGGAATGGTTGGCCAGGTGAAGTTTGTTTTCATCTTAATTCAGGTAAAAAGCGTTACTTCCCGAAGTCACTACGAATGAACTTAAAGGATTATTTTACTCCCCCCAGGTGTCGTCTTTGCTTTGATAAAATGAATATCCTTAGCGACATTTCAATTGGTGATTCTTATGAAGTGTCATCCTCACGTAAAGGTTATTCTGTTTTTATCGCACGAAATAAAAATGCGGTAGAATTGATCAATGATTCATGTCGTAAAGGTTATTTGCAATGTAAAAAAATAGATGCTGAATTAATTTTCAATGGTCAAAGGGTTGAAGAACGACGGAATAATTTTGTTATTTTTTCTAGGGAATGGGTTGGGATGGGGCGAAATTTACCAGAATATAAAGGATTAAATTCAAAATTTCTCCCTCCTGTCAGTTCTGCTATAAGTAGCGTTTACAAGGAAAACTTAATGTTTAATTGTCGTATTGCTGAATGTGATACTAAGCAAGAATGCCTTAAAATTGTAAGCAGAAATAAGGTATTAAAGAGGGTTAGGAGATTGTTGACAACAAATCCATTGGTAACCATAAAAAGAATAATTGAACGTATTAATATATTAATTGTATTGTAAAAAATGGTTATCCGCAAAGGGGTATTGCTTTATGATGCTGTCGATGGTTATTGTTATGCAGATACCTAAAGGGTAAAGTATGTGTAAAGAAATATCGGTATTAATAGCTTCTTATAATAGATCGGAGTTGCTTTGTGAGACTTTAACTAACTTTACTAAGCTGGATCTTAATGGATTATCTGTTGAATTTGTCATAATAGACAATAATAGTTCAGATGATACTTGTCAAATTGTAGATTCTTTCAAGGATAAATTACCGTTGAGGTATCTTTTTGAATCACGAGCAGGTAAAAACTGTGCTCTTAATAAGGCGCTGAATGAAGTAGAACTTGGTAATTTAGTGGTGTTCACTGATGATGATGTTAAACCTCACAGTGATTGGTTGCAAAGAATCATGGATGTATCCAATCGATGGCCGAGTGTAAGTGTTTTTGGCGGAAAGATATACCCTATTTTTCCCGAAAAGACAGTGCTCCCCGATTGGATAGAAGTTACCTTTATAAGAAAAATGGTACTTGTTGAACATGACTGGACAGATCAAGAATGTTTTTACGATATTTCTACGTCATACCCTTTTGGGCCTAACTATTGGGTGAGGAAAGAGATTTTTGTTGATGGGGGACGACGCTTTAATGAGCAGATAGGGCCAAACCCAAAAAAAAGAATTATGGGAAGTGAAACGTCATTTTTAAAGAGACTCGCTGAGACGGATAAATTTAAAATATTTCACTCTCCAGACGCTATTGTAGGGCATTACATAGAAAAAGAAAGTCTGACTCAAGACTTTTTGGTAACTCGGGCAAAGACTTTTGGTAGAAGTATGCCTCATCTTTATGGAATTTACCATAACAAACTATACCGTAATTCATATTATTTGTGGATAATTTATCATATAATTAGTGCTGGATATAGTTACCTAAAGTTATGTGGTTCTTTTTTAACTCAACCGATATCTGATAGTATTGTCAATCAAATTCTTATTTATAGCGAAATAGAAGGGAAAAAAGAATCCTTGTTTATTGGAAGAGAGAAAAAGAGAGATACTGTTTTGGGTGCCAGCAATTCCCGTTGAAGCCCTCGATGTTTCCTTGGAACTAGGCTTAGATTATTCATGGTGTACTTTTGAGAGTGTAGTATACGCTTAAATTTTAATAAACTTTACGAATCTTGTTGTATTTTTAATATATTTTCAAGGCTTAACGGAGCACTAAATTTTTCAATTGCAACAGGTTGAACTTCTCTAGTGGTCTAGTGTTTACGTGTAAAAATATGGATAAGCAAGTGAATATCAGATGCTCGTTGAAGTCCAGAAGTCGTCTTGGAATAAGTATTGGTACGGCGTCGGTAGGTGCTGTTACGTTTACGCATTGCGGCATTGTTCGCTTTAACATGATTGGCATGGATATCTTCCGGTAGATCTTGGGTCCACTTTACTTGCCCCCGTCGACGAGTGCGGGCTTTTCTCAAGTTCTTTGCCAACTCATCATTCTGAATGGTCACCCCCTGAGCAACAGTAGTCGCCCTGATCGTGTTGCCCTTGTTTTGAAGCCCAACTAAGGCCTTGCTATCTCCTTGATCCGTAGGTTCTCTATTGCGATATTTTCCTTCCAAGATCTTCAGCATATTCTTTGGCCTGATAATCCACTCCAGATCGGCTTGAAAACCCTTGGAACGCCCCATGAGGAAATCTGATTGGGAGACAATCTCCGTAAAGTACCGTCTCCACCAATCGAGGTTTTGCCGTTTGGGTTTCTCTTTCCAGCGAGCACGGAGCATTTTTTGCCTTGCCTCTGACCAATCGACTATCCCTGGGAGTTCCGGTAAGGTCTCCAGGTACAGGTCAACAATTTCCTGTTGCGGCCAACGAGGTGGAGATTTTGGAGAGACAGGCGAGGGAGGAGAGGGCGAGTCCTTCGGCCGCTCTTCTTCTTTCCTTTCCTCTCCTTTCCTTTGTGGGGTTTCTGTGCCGGTTTCGACCGGTAATTCTTCCTTGCTCGGGTTTCCGTCACAGAAACTCGGTTTACCCGGCATTTTCCTCTTTCTTTTTGAATAAACGGGCCGTAAACCCTCCACAAAATTATCACTTCAAAGACATTGCTGAGAGTGCAAGTCGGAATCAATCGCCCCCACATCAGTCAGCAGTTGAAGCATTTCGGTTGCTTTATCCTCGCTAATCCGCATTACGGATACCAGAAACATCCAATCAACGGGGTTTTCGTACCGGGAATAATGGCCGGAAGACTATCCTAATAATTCGAGAATCTTAAACCACGCTGCATAACTATCGTTTCCGTATTTTTAATTATAAATGGAGGGTCGGACCAAGATATCCACTTGTTACTAAACGGTAATCGCGCTGGGCTGAATAGATAAGTGTTTGGTTTTACAAGGTTTGGTTTGCCATTTTGGGGTCAAAGTGGGCAAGTTAAGAGTTAGCCGATAAGAAGTCTCGCCTACAATTGAAATTATCTCTCCTTTGCATAACTGTTTTGTATCTGGGCTATTTACCGCCGATGCATAGATGATGCGGAAAGAACGCTGCCGGAAGGCTGAGAACAGGAAGGGAGGGCTATAAAAATAACCTTCCCCTCTCCTCTGAAAGTATATATGTTTTAACCTTAAAAACAGAGTGTTAAGAGAAGTTAACCAATCGGTAGAAGAACGGTCGCGAAAATTATCTGTTTGCAACGGGCATGGCCACGGTAGCGCAGCTTACTTCCATGTTAGTAGTAGAATGAAGTGGCAGATGTTGACAGTCAGTCTTAATGTGGTACTATATTTAGACAGGAGGTGTCAGTATGAATGTATCATCAGATATTAAGCCAGTCTCGTTTCTCAAGTCTCATGCCGCAGACATTTTGAAACAAATTAACGAAACCCATCGCCCTATTGTAATAACGCAAAATGGGGAGCCCAAAGCAGTTCTTCAAGACCCTGAAAGCTATGACAACATGCGTAAAGCTATTGGTCTGTTAAAACTTATTTCTCTTGGGGAGGAAGATCTAAAACAAGGGAATATTAAAACCCAAGATAGGGTATTCAAAGACATAGAGAATATGCTGGAAAAGAAAGCATAATGAGTCATAAATTCAAGGTGCATTGGGCCACCATTGCAGAAGATGACCTAAAGAATATAATTCTCTATATTGCTGATGACAGCCCAATCAGTGCAATGGCTTGTTTCAAGAAAATAAAAGAAGCGGCCGCAAGCCTTACCATGCTTCCTGAGCGTGGTCGCATTGTCCCAGAGTTACATGATCAAGGAGTTTCTTTATACCGGGAACTTATTGTTTCTCCTTGGAGAATAATTTACAGAATATCGGAAAAGAAAATATATGTCTTGTCAGTACTGGATTCCCGTCAGAATGCAGAAGATATTCTTTTG
>JAOTSI010000135.1 GCA_029865005.1 Desulfobulbaceae bacterium | reverse complement strand
GGAGCATTTTTGGCGGGAAAAGCTTTATTAGGGAAGGTCTACCGGCAAACCTTTGGGCGCGCGGTATCTCGCCGATTTCTTTTGCCTCACTTATTCGGCTTTGAATATCAGCTACAAAATCCGCACCGCCGAATATGATCTGACCGACCAATTGCTTCCATGGACTTTCCTCCATTATCTCCATGCCGGTCGCGACAAACTTCCTATATCCTTTGCGGGCTTCATTCTTTTTATTCGCAAACTGCCCCAGTATCCAATCCACCGTTAAAAACACAGAAACCTTGCCAGCGTAACCTGTTACCTGGTAACTACTCCAAGCCCATTCCTTCGGCTGATTCACCATACCTGCACGAACCGGGTTAAGAACAATATAACGACAGAGCTCAAGTAAATGCTCATCCTTTTGAACTAGTATTGATTTGTACCGCCCTTGAAAAACGTGGCCCACGCGAGATTGCCTGCGGTTGAAGCTCTGCGTGTATACTCCGTTCAACTGCCGCATCCCAAGACTGAGATTTGGATCCGGCGTTTCGATTAGGGCGTGATAATGGTTGTCCATCAGGCAATAAGCGTGACACAGCCAATTGTATTTTTTCACCACAGATCCGAGAACTTCCAAAAAGATGAGTCGATCTGCATCCTCCAAGAAAATTCTTTCCCTCGCATTTCCTCTGGAGGTGATATGGTATATAGCCCCTGGATATTCTATTCTGAGTGGTCTTGTCATATGATAACCTTAAACCATACAAAATCACTTTTCATGACCTGACCCCTCCCTTTCCCTTATTTCCCTTGGAGTCGCGGATATGCACCTGCATATTTGTTGTATAGCCTCAGGTCGGTTGTCGACAAACTGAAAGGTAGACTCACCACTTATTTTTTTTGAGATACTTCATTTGAAACCAATTGTTTTTTGTTTTCTTGTGCTTTGTCAGCGTGACTATTCATGTTCTGCCCCTTTGCACATAACGGCAAAGCTAAGATGCGCGCCTGTCTTGGGCCGTGATTTTAGCACTAAGACTAATTAGGCAGAAGCCGATAAAGCTGGCGTGCTCGCGCGTCGGGCTTAAGCGGATTGTTAGCGCATTTTTTTTTATAATTCGAGCAACTTAGATCCGTGTACAACCCTAAGGATATATATGGAATTATAATCTATTTTGTAAATGGCTCGATACTTTTTATGGATTAAATGCCTGTAGTTGGTGCCAAAAAATATATTTTCTGGAATGTAGGGACAACGCTCTGGCGATGTGTCGAGGCTATATATTTTTTTTTCCAGTTCTAGTATGAACTTTTTGGCATTCTTTATATTGTCGGAGGCAATGTAGAAGAAGAGATGCTCAAGGTCGTTTTGGGCATTTCGGGTGAGGTGGATTTTAAATTTCTTTGGCACGTTTAAAATCCTTAAAGAAATCTTTTGCCTCGGTATAGCGACCTTCTTTTATGTCCTCCTCGGCTGGGGCTAGCAGCTTCAGTAAGTTAAATGCATTTGTTATTTTTTCATATTCCTTTGCGTCAACAAGCACAGCTTCTGCTTTGCCGTTGACGGTTAATACAACGGGGCGTTTGGTTTTGTGGATTTGCTCAAGAACCGCGTTTGTGTTCCTTTTGAGGTCTGTGATTGAGCGAATATCTTCAGTTATGCTTATGGCCATGGGAAACCTCCTGTGCGCCTTTTATTTGATGCTTTATTTTATGCGAATATGATGCGGAAGGCAAGGGGGTATTTAACGATATAGAGTTTTTGCGGCGCGGAGCGGTAGCGGAGCCGCTGCAAAAACTGTGTTGAACTAAATCCGCCTTCGCGGTAGCTGGGCTACTTTCTTTTTAGGGAGTTTTATTTAAAAATATACGCTCCCCTTAAATAAATATACGAGGCGGTTGAAGAGGGGGCAAGAAAAAAGGGGTATTTTTCATGGCTGGTTTGATTAAATTTAGCTTGCTATTTTGAAGAATTATCCTCAATAACCGATAAATTGCTGAAATTGTGTTGGTTTTGACGCATTTCTCCTGCTCAATCGGGTTACCTTGACGATAGTTTATGATATAGGGCTGATAGGTCATTGTATCACCGGTGGGCCACGTTGAAAAATGAGTGAAGGGGTTCGCGGAAGATCTGGGCCTCTATGCATAAAGCCCTTGCCGCAATGAGGACAGGGGCGGACTATAATGGTCGGCTCATCGGATTCCGGCTCGGCATGAACCTGCTGTAGATCCTCGTCGGTGACCGGTTTATGGAGGAGTAACTGTATGCGCTGGCGCAAGAGTTTGTTTACCGGGCTGAGTAGGCCGTAATAGCGGACCTTGTGAAATCCCCGAGGCAGGGTATATTGCAGAAAACGGCGTATAAACACGAAGATCGGAAGTTGCATGGTGCGCCACTGCGCACGTGCTCCTTTCTTCTTTTTTCCTCTCCACTTTTTATATCGGAACGTGACGGTGTTATCATCAACCTCGAGTATGCGTGCATTAGTAATCGCAGCGCGAAAGACATAACGGCCGAGATACTCAATCACTTTCTCCGCACTTTGCCCGGTGGGTTTGCTGTAGACCACCCATTTCTTTTTCCGAACCGCGTAAGGGGGTGCAAGGTCGGGGAGCTCCTTGGCGGCGAGATCCAAAAACTTGGCCTGAAAAATCGGGGAGAGGGCTTTGACGGGCACCAGATAGTCATTCCGGGAGCGGTTCCAGGTTTGTCCCTGTTTATTGAAAGCGCCGCCGGGTATCAAACAAAATGGGAACAAAGGGTCAGGTCTTGGAAAATTAGCTTTTATGGCATTCTTACTATCTTACTAACGGTAGTGTAATGGATTTTTAGGTGTTCGGCAATTGCCTTTAAAGTATAGCCGTGTCGGATGTGAGCGATATATATTTGCTCATTGCGTAAGGTTTTATCCTGGAGCATTTTTGGCGGGAAAAAATCTTCTATGCGGGCAGCGGCGTAACTGTGTGAGGCGAATGTACCTGTGATCACGTAGCTATATACGTCGCGACTTGTAACAGTTACAAGCGGCATCAAAATAGACTTCATGGAGCCGGGTATCGACCACCTTACCATTTTTATTCAAAGTGAGAAATTTTGTTTCAAAACTTGCCCATACTCCTGATGGTTGTTGAACAACTTTATAAACAAATTCACCATTTTTATAAGATGGATTACCAGTCCAGCTCATCACGTGAGTAGGGAAGCTATTCCAATAACCATCTGAATTTTGCTTAACAAGATAATCCTCATAACGCATTTTTAAACGCCCATCTGGATTATAAGAGACACTTGATATATGAACTGAGCGCCAATGATCTGGATTCTCAACTGCTTCATATTGATGTTGATATGCGGTTACACCATCTGGATACCATTTGGTATGGCTCTTTACTGGAGAATCCCAAATGCCGCTACGATGTTGTAGGTTGAAATAATTTAACTCTTCATCTTTATTTCCAGTACTTGTCCATCGAATATATTGCCTATTTGCAGATTCCCAGCGGTCTTTTTTGTCATTAAAATAAATATTGATGAGCGCTTCTGACCCCAACTTCTCACTTGTATTGTACAGTAATCTTCTGACCGTTCTGCTTGTTAAACTTGCTGAATTTTTGGGATCCGTAAAAAAAACGATATGGTAAACATCACTTGCAAGCGTACCATCAGATCGAGACTCAATTGTTCGCAAGGGTGCACTTAAGTTTTGATAGACACAACGGTAGAGCTTTCTCGTGCCAATAGTAATAGCACCAGTAGACACCTCAAGCTTCCACGGTGCTGGACATCTCAATTCCCAGTCAGCCCAGCTATAACTCTCTTTTGTTGAATTGGTAGCGGTACTAATTGATGAACCAGATGATGTAGGTTCATCATCTACTTTCACTCCGCCGCCTTCACGAGGAAAATACCACAACTCGTAGTCGATCTCCTGGGGAGCACCGAATCCCATCGATCCAAATGGCACATTCATATTATTATACCAGCCTTGATCAATAACCACGTCATAGGTCAAAATCTTGCCTGCAGGGATCCAGCCACCCATAGTATTTTTACCATAGAGATCATTGACATTTCCCGTCCATACTCCTGACCAACTGCCATTCCACCCACCGTTTTCCCAGACCCAAACCTTGTTTCTGTACATAATCTGATGCCCGCCAGACTGTGGATGAAATTGATTACCTGTACTTTGGTCATATAACTTTACCCATGCCGCTGGCCCCTTTACTCGACCAAACAGAGCCAGATGCCCGGGGCCGCGAACTGTGATTTTACCCTGTTTGATAAGAGCATGCTTCATTACCTCATCGTGAGAATGCTGAGGTGGATGTTTCGTGTCTTCACCATTCAAATAAAATGGATCCTTTTCTTCCCAAGTGCGGCGATACCAATGTTTGTCGAATTGATAAGATCCGTACATGATCATGAATCCACCACCGGAGGTACTCCACTGCTCGGCCTTGGGGTTAATGGAATTAAGAGAACCCTTTTGCTCTGTTTGCCATCCCTTATCTGTGTTGACAGGTGGAATTTCACCCGAGCTGCCCCCGATTCCTCCAATGCTATTGCCACTGATCTTCGCCTGCCATTTGAAGGGGCCAGAAGCCCAAGCGCAACTATAGGTTCCGGTCACAGTAATGTTATCGGCTGCAAGAGTGCCTTTATAATTGCATTCCTGTCCAGGGTAGGAGTACCCAGCATTTTGTATTCGATTTACGTTCACAGTCGTTCCATGGATGGTAATAGTAAGGACTGCTTTTTCTTGTTTCCCGCCTAAGGTCCATAAGGCATCAAATACGTTGCTATGACCTCGTCGACTCCAGATACCTGTCCAGCCATACACCTCGGTCACATCCCACCTATCTCCCAATCTTCCATCCAGATCACCTAAGTGACCCACTGAAACTGAACTAAGCAATACCCGTGTCCAGATGGAGTTATTTGACCAGGAAATCTTGTTTTCTTGGGGTAAAATTTTTCCGGTGAGTTTCCAACCGTTAAAATTCATGTACACAGTATTCCCCTTCATCTCACCATGGGCAACTTTCCATCCAACAGGGCCTTTATTTTCTTCAGCGGTCGCTGTCACATTTTGACCGTTTTGCGAAATAGAGACTTTATGACCATTTTTATCCACCCAATAATCTTCTAAGGATACTGTTTGTTGTGCTTTGCCGCCTCCTGAAGGATCATTGGCTATTCCCCCCTTACCGGTACATTTCCTGAGTTTTTGATCCCTGTCTCTCAATTCATTTCTGGCTTGATCCAACGTAACGGAACTGCACCATTTTTGATGATTATACTCATTAGAGTGCCAGTGTTCTCCTGTAAATCCGCAATTATTTATCTTGTTTTCTTCATTTTGCTCAATGGATATACCCGCATATCCTTCACAAAATTCGCGGGGATCGTTGCTATCGTAAACCAGAATATCACGAGTAGCCTCACAGCTTCTTCCCTTAGGGCCTGTAACTGACAAGATAGCCTTGTAGCTTCCTCCAAACTTAAATGTAACTTTACCTGGGTTCTGTTCAATCGATTTATCCGGTTCGGCTCCGTATTCGCCGAATTTCCAGGTATATGATGGATTATCTGTTGAAAATCCCTGCGCTGAACCGGCAAAATCTAATGCTTCTCCAGCAATGATAAATGCTATTTCTGAAGGGATTGTTATTGCACAAGCAAAATCTGCGGTAGTGGATGGTTCCGTGAAATTCCCTGTCTGCGGGTAGGATGAAGATGATGCGGTCAGAACTAGAACAGGCCGTTTTTCGGCATTTTCATACTCACGGGAATAAAAACCGTATTGCGATTGTGGTGTACTTCCTGAAAGATTTCCTTCCGCCATAAGAATCAGGCCATAATTAGGGGTTCCAGAAAGCCACTCCTTAACCAACGGAGTGATATCAACTTCAACAAAGTTATTCGTATCTGCTCCTGGGTTAAAGTTGACCACCGGTTGCGAATCAAACAAAGGTTGATTTACCCAGGTTATTTCACCCGGAGCGGCATTTGTTGCAGGCTTATAGGTACCATTGCCCTCTGACCAGGAACTTGTAACCCGATGAACACCGATATCAACAGCGTTCGCTCCTCCGGTATGGTGATGATAAAGTTTTAATATTGCCTTACCAATGCTTTGAGGATTAATATCGGAAAGATTAAACTTCAGGTACGCCCTTTTCTCCCCACCGTCTGGATGCCATCCAGCACCCAGTGCCTCATATTTCCCCCAGTTAACCTTATTCCAGTTTCGATAGGAATATGCGTAAACATGGGAATCAGCAACCGTTTCAAGAATCCTGTCAGCTTTTGCTCCACCAGTATTTACCGAGGTGTTTGGATCGATAATTTTTCCGAGATCGGTTTTAGGATCCCAAGTATATGCCTGTCCTGCATAGAGCATAAGCGGTTCTTGATCCGGTGGCGAGACCTCCACTGCACCTACTTGAACAGAGACGGTAATCACTCCCGCATCTGTGATATCCATTTTATATTCGGTTCCCTTTGGGCGAGTATAGAAATTCCTCTTGGGCGATATAAATACCTCTATGGGGATTGAGCCATTGACCTTTATCGAGTTCTTCTTATGATTTAAATCAAGCTTCTTTATCAACTTGCCAAACTTGTCATTAAAGAGATAGTAATCGACAACAGCACCAGTATCGTCAATCCAGTCAATAACACCCATATCGGTTTTGATTTTGTATTTCTTGAGTAGCTGATCAAATGCAATGAGCTTGTCCTTGCTGAGATTCTTGATCTTAAGATATGATTTTATCCAGTCGTGGATACCCTTGATCGTCCCAGAACGTTGGGCCTTCATAAAGTCTCCCATCGCCCCGCATGCTCCAGCACCACTCGTGCCGGAGGGAAGCAGTAACTCCATCAAAAACGATGTAACCACCCCTTCAATTTCATTACCATTATTCACGGGGTAATTATCCAGATAGGTCTTTGCCAAAGCCGGACCAAAGGATGATTCATCTACCGGGCGGGTAGAAAACTTGGCCATAAGTATTTTCAGGAAATCAGCCCGCCCCTCACTCATTGCCGTTCCCTGACTTGAGGGCTTTGATGGCTCATGCTCAAAGCCAGAACCATAGATATCTTCGCCCCCTAGAAGATCGGCAAAATAGTGGCCGCTTTCGTGATAGATATCATCATATTTATCACGAGCCAAACCGGCAAGTTTCTTGTCCACAGTCGCAAAACACCGCCTCTGCCCCTCGTATTTGACTATCTGCTCAAATACCTGTTCTCCAGGAAGACAGATCTCCGATTTACCCTTTCTGTACTCAGGATTTTCACAGCCCTCCTCATAGACAAACCGCAGGGCATCTACCTTTGCCGCAAGGTCAGGAAGATCTGAACATTTAAGAAAATCCTTGATCTGCCTCTTTACAGTCTGTTCACCTATTATTGCAAGACGACGGTACTTTTCATCTAGTGTTGGACAGCCCATGAATCGGCGGTTTGGTGTGGGAGTCTTGGGACAAAGATCCTCGTAATTTGGCACGCCATCGCCATCACTATCGACATTAAGCGAGGGATTTTTGGGGCAATCACCTTTCTTTGCCCCGGAAACGGCAAAGTGATCCTGTGCATCCTGGGCATAATCGAGGGTGGGCCAATCGTAGCGCTGGATACATTTGCTTGCTGAGACTTTAAAGGCATCCAGATTCGTGCTGGTAGAAATATGGTACTGAATTATGTATTTGCCATCAATAACGTATTGGCTCCAGGTTTTATTACTTAGATATTCTGGGCCTTCCTTTGTAACCCAAGTGTATATCCATCGAGTGTCATAATATCCCTTGCCCGTCTTTGTAACTGTAATATCCTGGATCACCGTGAAGTTTATGTACTCCCAGGTATTTACAAACACGTTGTCGGCCTTGGGATCACCTTCAAGCGTATTATACTCATATTTCCCATTAGTGTGCTCAGAATGACTGCGCTCGCAGGAGACCCCTACTTTACGGGTCTCGGTGTAGTTATAGTTTGAAATATATTTAAGGAGGTCTGCGTGTGTTGAGGCCTTGTTTTTATCCTGGTATGACAGTCTTTCTTCCAATGATTTATAGCGTTCTATAAATTGCTGCCTGGCTTTTGCGGGCGTACCAAAATCATATACCATTATGTTAACATTGTCGGAGAACTTACCACCCTCGCGTTTATATCTATTCCAATTCTCGACCAACTTCCTATTTCCACCCCATTGATCAATGTTCCATGGATAGGTATGATCTGGCCCGGTGAAATCCAAAGAGGGGGTCATCTTTGTATGTGGTAGTGTTTGTGCAGCCCACACATAAGAGGGGGCAAGCATGACTGTAAAGGAAACCAGCACGATCATAGACAGGAGAGATCGGTTGGAGCTCCGGAGAGTATATGTCATAAAAGATGCTCGTCTCAAAAACATAATAATCAATCCTGTTACTAGTTAGTTTAATGAACAAAGAGCTGGTAAACAGACACAGGTGCATCTGATTTATGCAGATGCACCCCCGTAACCGTTCACAGCATAGCCGTCAGGCTAAGACGGAAACATCCGTGGTATTGCATTGTAAAATAAGCTTGTAGTCTATCACGGGCTGTAGGGGCACCCCTTGTGGGCACCCGTCTTAATCACCAAAAACTACAAGCATTTATTTATTGCTAACAGTTAATGTAAAAATAATAATTTTATATTATTCCAATTAGCTCAACGGGCACCCACAAGGGGTGCCCCTACAGTGCACAGCAAGATGCAAGTTTATTTTGCATTGCAATATTTTGCTGTTGCACGAATTAGCCTGACGGCTATGGGCTATGCCGTTCACGGGGTTGAAAATAAAATTCCTATAACATCAATATGGTAAGCGTTTACCAGCACTGCGTATATGAGCAAGCAGGCCGGTGAACTATAGTTAGGGCCGCAGAAAAAATAAATTATCCCATTTTGCTTGGCTTTTTAGCCGTCTTCTTTACCCAGTCAATAGGCGCATAGTATTACTATGCAACTGTTACCTGGCAAAAAAGACGACTAAAAATACTGCGCAATTTTGGAACATTTATTATTTTCTGCGGCCCTTAATCCTATGTGAATCCGGTCTGATCGCGCGCAGGCGTAGTGCTGGTGAACGCTTAACATTAAATAGCGGGAGTAAGGGCAATAGGAAAAACGACGAGCTTCCCGGCGTCAACTTCAAGTATAGCACTATCTCCATAAAATCCGAAAGGCGGAGAACCGTGAACTGAATTGAACCGGAGTTTATAGAACCCTGGTTCAACATGAATGGCCCCGTCTTGAAAATTCCACTCCTTGATCCTTTTTTCCATGAAAGGTTCAAGGGCAGAAAAATGGTTCGCATCTCCTGCCCAACGTTTGACTACACCTGTCTTATTCTTATTGCCTTTCATTTGAACAAGCATTCCTGTGAAAGTCGAGCGGTAGGAGATATTATCTTCATACTCGAAAAACATAAGAGGGGTAATATAACCTTGATCTTTTGGAACAGGACGCAAGGTTTCAACTTTTAGACGGATATCCTCGTTGCTGATCTCAAGGTCGTTAATTGCTGTGGAATCAAATTGAGCTAGAAAAAGTATGGATTGCCGGCTACACTCCTTATCCCAAAGGTCTGGACGATTTTGCCAGCGGTTGATAATATCTTGAGGCACGATGGATTTTACGTCCTGCTTTCTGCTTAAAAATAATGCTGCAGAAACGAGCCACGGGTCTGTTTTGTTAAGAGTTGATTGAATGTCAAACTTGGAAGGTGTGCTTTCCTTATTCTGGCCTTCAATGATAATATAATAGCAGAAACGTTCTACATCTATCTCTCCGGAAAATTGAACCATTTGATGAAATGATTCCGGTTTCCTAAGATAGAGATCTCTAAACAGCTTCCTTACACTTGAACAGGTGTACACCTCTCTTCCAATCGAAAAAGAAAGTTCTTTCTGTGAAACTACCTCAAGCAATTGGAGACGTTTGTTTTCCAGCGTAATGTAAAAGGAGTCGACAGGTATGCCTGCGGCATATATTTCTGGTAT
>JAOTSI010000134.1 GCA_029865005.1 Desulfobulbaceae bacterium | reverse complement strand
CCACCAGTGCCTGTACCTCCTCGGCTCAAGCCATTGGGCTGGGATATCTCTTGGTGGGAACCGGCCGGCAACAAGCAATGCTCTGTGGCGGAGCCGACGAAGTCCATCACTCAGTAACCTCTTTTTTCGATGTTTTACAAGCCGCTTCCCGCAAAAACGACACCCCCGGCAAAACCCCTGCTCCATTTGACACGGATCGTGACGGAGTAGTATGTGGCGGCGGCTCCGGTATACTTGTACTTGAAAGCTTGGAATCAGCCTTGGCCCGCAAAGCACGAATTTATGCTGAAATAATAGGTTTTGGTAACACTAGTGATCCCGGCCATATCGCTAACCCACAAGCTAAGGCCATGACCGAAGCCATTAAAAAAGCCTTAAAAGAGGCACAAATCAATGGAGCTGAGGTCGATTATGTCAATGCCCACGCCACTGGAACCATACGCGGAGACCTTGCAGAAGCCAAAGCCATTGGTGAAGCAATCTCCCCTACAACACCAGTGAGCTCCCTAAAAGGACACATGGGACACACTTTAGGAGCTGCCGGAGTACTTGAATCCATGGTGAGCTTAAAAATGATGCAGCAAGGAGAGCTGTTACCAACTAAAAACCTGCAAAATATTGACCCGGAGTGCAACATATGTTCAGTGATCAAAACAGAGCAAAAAAAACAATGTGACATTATTTTAAAAAATAGTTTTGCTCTAGGCGGCGTCAACACGGCCATTCTCTACAAACGATACATGTAATATGTAATTATTATTGAATGCTAAAAAAATGAAAAAGATTTTTTTTCAAAAATATCTTGAATTAATTTCATCCTAAAATTAGCATGGTTTTCCATCCGCGACCTGTTCGTGCAATCCAATTTAGATATCAAACGGTTTAACAAAACCGGAGCAAAATATATGAGTGACGAAGAAATATTTATCAGAATAAAAAATATAATGGCCGACGAATTCGAATTAGAATCTGAAGAGTTAATTCCCGAAGCCACTCTTTTTGAAACCCTTGGCCTCGATAGCCTTGACGCCGTGGATATGGTAGTTGCCATGGAAAAGGAATTCGGCGTAAAAATGCGCGACGAGGAGGCCATGCGAGCGGTAAGAACCATGGACGATCTTCACAAACTGGTCCTGAAAACTCGTGATCAACTAGTATCATAAATTATAACACTGTAAGGCAAGAAACCAAGCACCAAAATATAATTGAGCCCGTTACCCATGGCCCTCCAGCCAGGTCTAATTATTATGAAAACAAATAATAAACGTAAATCAATTTATATTATCACTGCTACTTTGCCCCTACACTTAAATCTTAAACCACTATATTTACCAATCTGTTAATTTAGAAAAGTTTTGGTTCGAGATTAAGAAATGTGTAAAAAATAAACCCAGGCAGCTAAATGATATTCCGAGGATTATTTTTATCGCATAACACAGAATTTTGGCTCAAAAAAGTCATAACCATTCAGGCTTATATATGAATTATAGTCTGAAGGAGTTAGCCTTTAACGTCTACTGCTGGTCATGTTTTGGAGTAATTAGTTTTATATCTATTTTATTAATCTGTATTGTTCGGATTATTAATTTAATTATCAGGCCATTCCCCACTCCCCGCATGGTCCGAATCGCTATCCGGTTATATGGTTGGATAATCGTGCGTGTCGTGCCGTTTATGGGGCCTGTACGTCTAGAAGACAATAGCGGAGGGTTACCAATTCCCTCAATTTTAGTGGCCAATCATCTTTCCGCCGTGGACCCATATTGTTTCGGAGTACTCCCCGGAGAATATGCCTTCATGACTTCATGGCCCTTCAACATCCCTATTTACCGGTGGATAATGATAAAATCCCAATACATTGATAGCTCCAGCGGTGGTCATAATATCTTAGAGAAAAGCAAGACCCTCCTTGCCAAAGGTTGTTCACTAATCATTTGGCCTGAAGGACATAGATCCACCGATGGTCGCCTTGGTCCCTTTCAAAACGGTGCCTTTCGTATTTCCAAAGATACCGGGTATCCGGTGATACCAGTCTGTATCAAAGGAACTGATGTTTTATTACCGCCCGGCAAAAAATTGCTCACCGCAGCTCGCATCAGTGTAACCCTTCTTCCCCCACGCTATCCTAATAATAGCGAGTCTGACAGAGAGGCCGTGCGCAATCTAAAAAATTTGGTTTTCCAAGATATAGAGGCCGAACAGAAGCGAAGGACACAAGCCAACTAATGGAATACAACATTAAACAAGGTGTTGAGTTACGCAAAAAAACTCCCGAAGAATCCGAACAGTTTCGAGTAAATTTATTACGCAAACACCTCAGCCATGCGGCAACCTCACCATTCTATCGCACCAAATTTTCAGCCTTGGGAATCGTACCAGAAGATATTACCTCCCTTAATGAGTTACCTTCTCTACCCCTGACCTCAAGGACCGATCTTGATCAAAACCCCAATGGTTTTATCGCTGCAACACCCAAAGAGATAGTTGACATTTCACTTACTTCCGGAACCACCGGCATGCCAGTACGGATTCCCTACACCAAGGAAGATTTAGACCGACTGGCTTTCAACGAAACCATGGCTTTTTGGGGAGCATCCATACGCTCCCACGACACCTGCCTTATTTGTGTAACCCTGGATCGTTGTTTCATTGCCGGACTGGCCTATTACAGCGGTTTAATCAATTTGGGCGCAGCCACCATACGAAGCGGTGCCGGACAACCCGCCAGGCAATGGGAATTAATTCGTCAACTCAAACCTACCGTACTAGTTGGGGTTCCCACATTTTTACTTACAATCGCCCAATGGGCTATAAATCACGGCTTTAACCCTGCAGAGGCAGGAATTCGTGCCCTCGTCACCATTGGAGAGCCCATTCGCCAGGCCAATTTTCAGCAAACACCGTTGGGCATACGCTTGACCGAAACATGGAACGCCACAATCTACAGCTCTTATGGTGCCACCGAACTTGAAACAGGCACCTGTGAATGTGATGTGGGACAAGGTGGCCATATTCATCCAGAACTAAGTATAGTGGAAATTGTAGATGAACAAGGTCAACTGGTGCCTGAAGGACAATCCGGAGAACTGGTTTTCACCCCCCTGGGGGTACAAGGGTTTCCACTGGTTCGTTTCCGCACCGGCGACATTGCACGGCTCCACTCTTCACCCTGTTCCTGCGGCTATCATACCCCGAGATTGGGACCCATTGAAGGACGCACAGCCCAACGGTTGAAACTCCGGGGCACTACTCTCTATCCGGACTCCATCTTTCATGTTTTGCAGGAAATTGAACAGGTAAAAAACTCCTATGTTGAGGTACACAATGGTTTCGACCTCTCAGATGAAGTTCGAGTAGTAGTGGGATGCACTGCTGAAGTTGACCTAAGTGAAATTGAAAAACTACTGCAGGCCCGCCTTCGGGTACGGCCTGAGGTTGTCGCCAAGGACCCTGCAGAAGTAATGAAAGTTATGACTGAACAAGGTAACCGCAAACCCATACGCTTTTTTGATTATCGTAAAAATAAACAATACTCGAATCCCACTGTGAGTGATTCGCAATAAACTGCTATGAACTGTCACAAAGAACATTGGGGACTAGAATTTTCCCCTGAAATAATCCGTGAGTGCCGAGAGCGAAACGGTCTTTTATCGCTTGAGCTGGAGCTATCCAGGGCATGTAACCTCCGATGCGTATACTGCTATGCCTCCTCTGGCACGCCTTTGGCCGGGGAGATGACTAAAGATGAGATATTTTCCATAATCGACCAAGCCGCAGACTTGGGAGCTCGCAAGATCATCGTCCTGGGCGGCGGGGAGCCCATGCTCTACCCCCATATATTTCCGGTCATGGATCATATCCTAGCAAAAGGGCTTGAGGTCGACCTGTTCACCAACGGTACCCTGCTTGATGCTCAAAAGGCAGAAGCCCTCTATGAACGTAATGTTTCAATCTCTATTAAGATGAACAGTCGCAAGCCGGAAGTTCAAGATTATTTAGCCGGTAAACCAGGCACCCATGCCGCCATTGAAAAGGGACTTGCCGCACTCATGGCTGCCGGGTATCCAGACGAGAATCATACCCTGGGGGTCGAGACCATCGTATGTCAGCAAAACTACGACGAACTACCAGACCTATGGCGCTGGGCTCGACAAAACGGTATAATCCCCTATATTGAAATCATGACTGCCCAGGGAAGGGCAACCAAGAACGGTTCTTTGGAAGTTGATCAGGCGGCGATCAGAACTCTCTTTGAAAAACTCGCCTATATAGACAACCATGAATTTGAATGCAAATGGACCCCCATGCCGCCATTGGCAGCATCCCATTGCGCCAGGCACGAATACTCCTGCACGGTAACCTCCTTAGGCGAAGTACATCCCTGTCCTGGAGTTAATATTTCCACTGGCACAATAAGGGAACAATCATTGGCAAAGATTATCCAAACCAGTCATGTGATCAGCGATTTACGAAATATTCGTAATAACATTAAAGGGAATTGCTCCAAATGCTCACATAAACAACTTTGTTATGGATGCAGGGGCCATGCTTATCAGGTAACCGGCGACTACCTGGCTGCTGATCCGATCTGCTGGCTCCACGAGTAACTATACACCACTGCAATCGTGGTGAATTTGACATAATTCTACAATGGAGGATAATCATGTTCTTGGTAAAGAAAAATATTGGATACACACTCTGTGCACTGATATTGGCCGTGGCTTTTTCAACTAATTTTGCCCACGGTTCCGCTAACAACATTGTCGAAGGTTATATTGCCGATCTTGAATCCTCCAGCCATGTACAACGACTTCGTGCCGCCAAAAACATCACTCGTTCCGGCCTCACCGATACCAAGTTATTTGATACGGTTAAAGATATACTCTTAGCCGGTTATTTAAAAGAACCTGACAACAACACCCACACTGAAGAAATGTCCTGGATGTGCAAAGCTTTGGCATCCTCTGGTAATATTAATTACCTCCAGGCCCTCAATGTGATAGCTGCCGATTCCCCTTCCCGCAAAATTCAAAAATATGCCAAGGAATCCATTCAACAAATCACCTATTATCGTGATAGAATAGAGATTGCTCAAAGCTTAACCGTACTTCCAAAAGGGATGTCGGAAGACAACATGAAGCTTATGAAAATGATCCAAACCGGGAACTTACGCCTCATGAAGGAAGCAGCTCGGACTCTTACCGATCGACGAATTCCCGACCCAGACCCCCGTCTCTACGACATGATAGAGAATAAACTACGTGAAGGATACACCGTTAACACTAAAGAGCGTAATCATTTAGACACCATGGCTTGGTTTTGCAAAGCACTTGGTGCCTCAGGCGACACGAAATTTCGCATCATACTTGAAGAAGTCTCCAACTCCTCCAAGGCTCATCCTAAACTCAAAAAATATGCTATAAAGTCACTTGATTTATTATAAGCATATCAAACACATATCAATGAAACAAGATACCACCTCCCATATCAGACTATTAATTTTTCTCTTGCTGCTTCCCTTACTTGTCGGATGCGCTGCGACATCCCTTGATGTATCGCTTGATAGGGATAATGGTGTAATAATGGCCGCCCCTACCCCGGTAAGCATCGGGGTGGAAGAATTCGTTGATCGTCGTCCCCAGGCCATGGGGAATGATGGTAAAACCCGTTTAGGTCTAATACCTGGGGTCTTCTGGTTACAAGTGGACTCTGATTTACCAGAAATTTATACCGCTTTCTCATCTTTTAAATCCAAGCCGCTCAACGAGAACACCGCTCGTTCCGTGGTCAATGCCCTAAAATCCTCTAAGGTTACTAATAAGGTCATCTACCTACCAGATGAACCCCGTACTCACATCGATTACCGCATTGAGGGCAACCTACGCCAAACACTGATCAAAGAAACTGGCTACTACTACGGCTCCGCCATGTACGTATGGCTGCCTCGCATCTTAGGGGCACCATATGTTTCCTACGAAATTGCCATGGATGCCGATATGCTGCTACGAGACGTAAAAACTGAAAAAATCATCTGGCAAGGCACAATAACCGGCCAACGTTTTGACCATTTTCTCAATATTTATCAAATAGCTAATGGCCGGGACGGCAAACACCTTATTGCCTATCATTTTGCTGATATAATAGCGCACGGATTACTAGAACTCATCCCCCAAATCCATGAAGCCCTCACCTCGCCTACTAGTCCGAAGTATGAGACAAAATAATGGGGAAAATTATCGATATCAGCCTAAGTGATGAAAACCGCAGCATTCTCAAGGTAGTACCTGAACGTTGGGGCCGCATGGACCCACTCAGCCAAGCCGCCTTACTGCAAGTGGGTCGTCTCTTAGGGCAATGTGACTTACTTGATAAAGACAACCGGGTTCCAGCCGAAAAACATATCGGCCTAATCGTCGGTACCCAGCATGGTTGCTTATCCACCGATCTAGCCTATAGCGAGACTTTAGCCCTTGGCCAACAATTTGCCAGCCCGGCCCTTTTCGGCTACACCCTACCCAATATTCCTTTGGCCGAGACCGCAGTACACTACAAGCTTACCGGCCCTGTATTTTCCATCTTTGCCGACAACCCCATGCAAAAGGCCCAGACAACAGCCCAGGAATGGCTTGCCGATAGCTCTTCACCCTGCTCTACCATTATCGCCGGCGAGTTGGACTTAAATCCATCCACCGAACCATCTACAATCATAGCTCAATTTACTATTTGTCATGCCTAATTATCATATAACTATTGTTTATCCCAAGTGGCACAAGATTCCGGAACAAACGGAGTTCCATCTCCCTCCCCACGGCCCAGTCTGCATGGCCGCCGCCATACCGGATGAGTTTAACATCACCTTTATCGATGAAAACGTCGACACCCTTGACCCCGAGCAACACACCGATCTTGTATTGCTGTCCATGATGCTCACCTGCCAGACCCCTCGGGGAAAAGAGATCGCCGAACTCTATCGCAGCAAAGGAATAAAGGTTATCTCCGGCGGCATTGCCACCATGCTCCATGCCGACGAGGTTGAACAATTTGTCGATTCCATATTCCTGGGCGAAGTTGAAAACGGACGACTGGCTTTAGTCCTCAAAGATTGGCAGGAGGGTCGTTTGCAACAGCGCTACGATTATTTCCGCAATCATCCTCCCATCGAATCAATTGGCCCGGCAAATCGCGACATCCTTAACCATGATCGCTATATCTACCGGGGCGTTAAAATGGTGGATCTGGTCCATGCTTCGCGAGGCTGCAAATTTAACTGCTTCCCATGCTCCACCGCATACTTAGGGGGCCAAGTATTTCGACCCCGTCCCGTTGAGAAGGTAATCGAGGAAGTGGCCGCCATCGACAATAACCGTTTGTTCTTTGTGGACAATTCCTTGGCCCAGGACCGAGAATGGTTACTGGAATTCTTTGAAGGTTTGATTCCCCTCAAGAAAAAATGGGTTTCCCACCCTATTTTAGATGATGAGGAAGTATTGGCAAAAGCAGCCGAAGCTGGTTGTTGGTATGTATATCAGGCAATTTTTGACACCTCGGATGTGATCAGAGAGCGGGTGCAACGCCTTAAGGATCATGGAATCGGTATTGAGGCTGCGGTATTGCTGGGGCCAGATAACCAGGACGTGGATTATATCAAACGTTTGGTGGATTTTTTACTGGAGATCGAAATCGACATGGCCGAATTTTCCATCCTCACCCCCTTCCCCCATGCTCCGGTTACCGCCCAGATGGAGAAAGACGGCCGGATTTTGCACAAAGACTGGAAACGCTACACCACCGCCGAAGTTGTGTTTCAACCCCTGAAAATGACTCCCGATGAGCTCCAGGACATGTATCATTACGCCTGGAAGGAATTTTATCGTGATATGTCCCAATCTCTTAAGATGTCTAAACTGTTTATGAAGGTACTGCACCGCGAAATTGCAGATGGCACCTATAAATCATCCTTCCAACCGGAAGTCGGTCGTCGCGAGTGGGTGGACTGATAAGTAATGGGTCTGCGTTGTCTTCTCACCTCCGTTAATTCTGTACAAGTCCCCTTTCCGGTCTACCCTCTGGGCATGGCCCATATTGGCGGGGCTTTGCGTGGACAAGGACACCTGGTGAAACAGGTGGATCTTCCGGCTTGCGGCGAAGATTATCTCGCCACTCTGGAAGCAAACATCAAAGAACTGCAACCAGAGATGATTGGGATATCCATCCGTAATCTTGATTTGGAAGATAGTTCCCAACCACGTTCCATTATCGGCGAGGTGGAAAAAATAGTCGCCCTTATCCGCCGCACCAGCAAAGCAGTTTTGGTACTCGGCGGCCCGGCCTTTTCCTTGCTTCCTGAAAAAATTCTCACCCTCCTCGGGGCTGATTACGGCATTGTGGGCGAGGGCGAAGAGGCCATAATCCGACTTGCCGCCGAACTGGAAGCCGGAACCCCACCAAAAAAGCAGCTCCTTTACTCCAAGCCCTCTGATAAACCGTGGCAAGAGGTGGAATATGATCCGGCTATCACGCCCTATTATATCTCTCGGGGCGGGATGATGAATGTGCAGACCAAGCGGGGCTGCCCATATCAGTGCAACTACTGCTCCTACCCCTTGCTGGAAGGGCGTATGATTCGTAAACGCGCCCCGGAAGAGGTGGCAGACGAGGTCATGCGATTGCGCGATGAGTTCAAGGCCGAATACATATTCTTTACCGATTCGGTATTCAACGACTCCAGCAACCATTACCTAGAAGTATGCGAGGCCCTGATCCAGCGCAAAAACACCTTGCCCTGGATGGCCTATTTCCGCCCCTCCGACATCACTGAAGAGGCCATGTCCACCATGAAGCGGGCCGGTCTGGATGCCATGGAAATCGGGACCGATGCCGGGTGCGATGCATCATTGGTCGCTTTGGGTAAAAATTTCACCTTCAACGAGGCGGTGGAACTTAATAACCTGGCAACCAAACATAAAATCCCCTGCGCCCATTTTTTCATGTTCGGTGGGCCTGGTGAGAACAGTAAAACATTGCAACAATCCATTGAAAATATCGAAAAACTGCGACCGGCGGTAATTTTTGCCTTCAACGGTATTCGCATCCTACCCAACACCGGAATTCAACAATTGGCCATTGAACAAAATATAATCGCCGCTGACGATGATCTATTGGAGCCCCGTTTCTATTTCTCACCCCAGATCACTCCCCAACAAATTGATCAAACATTAAAAGAAGCCTGGCAGGGAAAGCCCGATCGCCAATATCCCAGCCAGGAGATGGAGGATCGAATCGCCCAGTTTCATGCAAAAGGCTTTGCCGGACCAATTTGGGACAAAATAATCCGCATGGGGATAGGAAGATGAGCCATCCTAAAACCATAATCCTGATTCCGGTTTATAATCACGGCGCAACCTTACGTTCGGTGGTGGAAAAGGCGTTAGCCCAAGAGATGGACGTTTTAGTGGTGGATGACGGCAGTGATGACCATATCAGCCCCTTGCTCCATGGCTTAGACTGTCACATCCACCGACTGGATGAAAACAGAGGCAAGGGAGTGGCCATCCAGGAAGGTGCTCGCATAGCTCAAGAACATGGCTACGAGGCAATTCTCACCATTGATGCTGACGGTCAACACGACCCGGCCGATGCCCCAAAATTAATAAATGCTCTTGATGGGCAATGGCCAGCCATGGTGATCGGTGATCGACAGATGGGGGCTAACGTACCAAAATCAAGTTTGTTCGGTCGAACATTTTCCAATTTTTGGGTCCGCCTCGAAACCGGTTTACGCCTTAAGGATACCCAAAGTGGCATGCGACTCTATCCAGTGCGGGAAATAACCCAACTAAAGCTGAGTAAAGCACGCTATGACTTTGAAATAGAGGTTTTGGTCCGCAGCGCATGGGCCGGGGTTCCGGTTCTGTCCACCGATATCTCTGTCTATTATCCTGAGCCTGGCAAGCGAATTTCCCATTTCAACCCTCGCTTGGACAACCTGCGCCTCACCATATTACACACCATGTTGGTAATCCGCTCTCTGCTGCCCTGGCCCCATAAAAAAGTGGTTAAACCCAA
>JAOTSI010000176.1 GCA_029865005.1 Desulfobulbaceae bacterium | reverse complement strand
GCCAGCTGTTCGGTTACGGCTAATACCCCAAGGGCAATGGGTAAATCATATCCCGCACCCTCTTTTTTTACCGTGGCCGGAGCTAGGTTAACCGTCACCTTGCCATCAGCAAAATCATAACCGCAATTCTTTATGGCCGCCTTAACCCGATCCTTGGATTCCCGCACCGCTCCCTCAGCTAACCCCACTGTGGAAAAAGAGGGCAAACCGCGAATCAAATCCACTTCTACCTCTATGATCAGGCCGTCAACCCCAACCACAGCTCCGCTGAGTACTTTAGCAAACATTTATTTATTCACCGGTAATATTCCTGCATCTGCGATGAGTATGAACCATTTTTTGTCGAATAAATATAAAAAGGTGCTTGTAAAATCATTTCTTCTCCCCCATTTTTTATAGCCTCAACCAACACCAAACGCGCCCTCTCCTCTTCTGGATTGATATAAACCGGAAGAATCTTCTTCGGGGTTAACCCTGCTTGCGACATGGCAGCCAAAAGTCGGGTTAAATTCCCAGCCGGATACACCACACAAACCCGTCCCATATTTTTAACCACAAATGAAGCACTTTTCATCCCATGAAAAATATCACCATTTAGCTCATGTCGTGCCCACGCCTGCTCACTCGCCGGATTAACTCTCCCCTTACCAATACTGTAAAAAGGCGGATTACTAACCACCATATCAAAAGATTCCGCTGGCAGAAGCTGAATAATATTGCGAAAATCACCGTTTATGATTTCAATCCGATGGGCAAAATCATTGCTGGCTACATTATCCAGGGCAAGACGGGCTAAAGCTGACTGAATTTCCAAGCCGGTTATAAAGGTTTCATTATAACGATGGGCCATGATGAGAGCGATAATACCGCAACCTGTACCCATATCCATAATGCGAGCCCCCGGTAAGGGTTGAGCAAAATGGGCTAATAATACGGCATCAACTGAAAAACGATACCCTTTTTGATGTTGGCGACAAAGGAGACGTCCATCAAAAAGGGTATCATCGGTGTATAAACTGGTAGGATCCGACACTTTTATAGATAGAAGATATAATTAAACTTTTTCACCATTTCCAAGCTTATTTATCAGCAAGCCAGTTACTATTTTTGGGTAAAAATAAGTAGACTTGTGAGGCATAATATTATCTTGGTCGGCTACTTCCATAACTTGCGCTGCTCTGGTGGGATTGAGAAGGAACAAGACTGGTGTACTCTTTTCTTCCGCTACACTCATTTTCACTGCTATATCGAGAGCTTCATCAGGGTCACTAGAGTAACTGACTATTTTTTCATCAATGCACCGTTTGGAATCAAGGGCCAAAATCTCCTTTATCACCAAATCGGAAAGAACCACAACGTCAAGTTGCTGCAACACCTCTGCATTAGAGCTAAATTGATCTCCTCGAAAACCGTCTTCCAACAAGGTCAACAGAAAACATCTATCTTCACCAGGCAAATATAGTCCTAAAGAAATCTGCTCAGGATTATTCATAGACGATTCATTCATTCTGGCAAGAACTTCCCCGGTAAGAACCTCTCGACTACCACCGGTGAGCTCTTCAACCTTAAATGCAGAGTTCATTTTAGCAACAAACTCATCACCACTTATTTTTTCGGGAAAATTTACCAGTCGATGGGTAGGAAGAATGGAGAGTCCTTCATCCTCAATGGGACACAAATACATCATAATATGACGATACGGACTATCAGCCGGTAGGTCAGGATTTTTCTCCAATGCCCGTCGTCTGCAATGCAAGGCGGTGGTATAACGATGATGGCCGTCGGCAATATATAGCGACTTTTCACTAAACATTTCGGAAACTTTACTTAAAACCTCCTGATTACTTACCCGCCAAAGAGTATGCGTATTTCCCATATGATCACTGGTTGAGCAAAGAGCATCCGGCTCGCGAGCCTCTTCCAACATTGAAATAATTGAATTGGTCGGATCACTATAAATGGAAAAAATTTTGCTAAACTGAGCTTGGCAGGTCTCCATGAGCTCAAGACGTTCGGCCACTACACCGTCAAAAGTTTTCTCATGGGGTTTAACGATTCCTTCAGAAAATTCCGCCAAACCAACCAAAGAAACAAGCCCCTTCCTGATAAGGCGTCGTCCAGAGGGATGTTTATACTCGGTATAATATAAATATATTGATGGAACATCTTCTCTAATAAGGATCCCTTCATCCTGCCATGCTGCAAAACGACGAGCCGCCTCTGCGTAACGTTCATTGCTTCCCTCACCGGTTTGGGAATTGTTTCGCAGATCGAGCTGGATCATGTTATACTGATTCTTTTGGAGAAAAGCCTCTCCATCCTGCTCACTAATGACGTCATAAGGCGGTGTTACTACCTCTTCAAGATTATTTATTTTTTCTGGATTAAATCTCACACCGCGGAACGAGGCAATAATTGCCATGTAAATATCTCCTAGCTTATGGTAAAAAATATAATTTTATAAATTCGCTCATTTTAAGACAATATAAATATTGTCTTGTTTACCATTATATGAACAACCGATGCAAGGGTGTTTTAATCAATTATCAGTTTAATCCATATTTTTAAATAACCTGAGAAAAAAAATATAAAATATATATTGTTAAGGAGTTTTTCATGTTCGATATTTTTATCAAAACCCACTTTTCCGGGGGACACCATTTACGCAATTATCCCGGTGATTGCGAAAAACCCCATGGTCATAACTGGAAAGTCAAAGTAACAGTCCGGGCCGAAAAGCTTGACGCCCTCGGTATGGGCATCGACTTTAAGGTGCTTAAAAAACAGGTTAATCTAATCGTTGATGAACTAGATCATTGCGACCTTAATGAACACCCATCATTTAAAGATAAGAACCCCTCCTCCGAGCATATCGCTCAATTTCTTTTTTCCTGTTTAAAAGACCCATTACACACTGATCGATATTGCCTCCATACCGTACAGGTAAGAGAGACCGATAACAGCGGAGTAATTTACTACGGTGACTAATCCCTCTCTCACTGTTAACGAACTATTCTACTCCATTCAAGGTGAATCAAGCTACGCGGGACTCCCATGCTTTTTTATCAGGCTCTCCGGGTGTAATCTTCGGTGCCGATATTGTGATTCCCGCTATTCCTGGGAAGAACCGGGAGAGATAATGTCCGTTGGCGAAATCACTTCTCGGGCTTCACATTACCCCGGTGGTATGGTTGAGATCACCGGGGGAGAACCGTTGCTCCAAGAGAACGTATATCATCTCATCACCCAATTGGAGCAACATCACCTGGTCCTTTTGGAAACCAACGGCTCTTACCTTATTGATAAGGTAAGCCCGAATACCGTGGTGATTCTCGATGTGAAATGTCCCGAGAGCGGAGCGTCTAGTAGCTTCCACCATGGAAATATAGAGCAATTGCTTGCAAGAAAACAGTTAGGGGCTAAAGATGAAGTAAAATTTGTTCTTAACTGCGAAGAAGATTTTTTATGGGCAAAAATTTTTATTTATGATAACAAACTAGATCAGATGGCTAATATTCTTTTCTCTCCAATCCAAGAAAACCTTTCCCCGAATAAACTAGCCTCCCTTATTCTGCAACACCAGCTACCGGTCAGATTACAACTTCAACTACATACTGTTATCTGGCCAATGACCCAACGAGGGGTGTAAGACGACGATACCATCCCAGGTTAATCGTTTCACCAAACAACAAGTTATATTTACACACGGATACAATGTTTGATTTGCAAACCAGTCGAATAGGCATTATCGGCCTCGGTTATGTTGGATTACCCTTAGCTGTGGAATTCAGTCACAAATTTCCAACCATCGGCTTTGACCTTAAAGCAGAAAGAGTTACAGAACTTCGGCAAGGAAAAGATTCCACACGAGAAGTGGAAGACTCGTCCCTTCTGCTAAACGATAATTTATCTTTTACCTCCGATCTTAAGGATCTCGCCGCCTGTAATATCTATATCGTGGCGGTACCAACCCCCATAGACGCCCACAACCGACCGGACCTTACTCCCCTGGTAAAGGCATCGGAAAATATAGGTAAAGTACTAAAAGCCAATGACATTGTGATCTACGAATCCACCGTATACCCCGGTGCCACCGAGGAGGTATGTATTCCCGTTCTGGAACAAGTCTCTGGCCTGCGATTTAACCAGGATTTTTTTGCCGGTTACTCACCGGAGAGAATAAACCCTGGCGATAAACAACACCGCCTACCCGATATCGTCAAAGTAACCTCAGGCTCCACGCCGGAAATTGCAACCTTTGTCGACTCTCTCTACAAATCCATTATTCTAGCTGGCACCCATCTCGCCAGTTCTATTAAAGTTGCAGAAGCTGCAAAAGTTATAGAAAATACCCAACGCGATATCAATATTGCCCTAGTAAATGAACTAGCCCTGATTTTTAGTAAACTGGGAATTAACACCCTTGAAGTACTAGAAGCAGCGGGTACCAAATGGAATTTTCTCCCTTTCCGCCCAGGCCTGGTCGGAGGCCACTGTATCGGAGTAGATCCCTACTATCTTACCCATAAGGCTCAAGAAGTAGGGTATCACCCTGAAATGATTTTGGCTGGAAGACGAATCAATGACAATATGAGTTTGCACATCGTCAGCCAAGTGGTCAAACTGATGCTTAAAAAAAGTATTCTGGTAACTGAAGCCAAAATCCTGGTAATGGGTATAACCTTCAAGGAAAATTGTCCGGATTTACGCAACACTAAGGTTATCGATATTATAAATGAACTGAAATCATATGGTACCCGGGTCGATGTTCATGATCCATGGGTGAACGCTGAGGAAGCACGAGCACTTTACCAAGTTAACATGGTTGCAGATCCTACAGGTAACCACTATGACGCGATTATTTTAGCTGTGGGACATCGTGAATTCCATACCCTGACCAGTGACCAATTAAAAGCCATGACCTGCAATCCGGCCGTTATTTATGACCTAAAACATGTCTTGCCACAAGATATGGTCGACGGATCTTTGTAACGATTCTATTTCTTGGAAGGATTATTTTTATAATGCATGGAAATCCGGCTTAGAGCCGAAACCATTCCTATAGACTGACACAGAGCTGTAGGGGCACCCCTTGTGGGTGCCCGGCTAAACTAAAAGCGCCCCCCAGAATCTCTAGTTTAACCCTAAAATATAACCTGTTATAATTTACAGTAAATTGTATTTATTTATTACCTAGAAAAACTGCCCTTAATCATTTCCTGCAAAAGGTCTTTTTCAATAAAATAATATATTATCTTTATACATTAGCGATTATCCCTTAGAAGTGAGTCAATAGCATCTTTTGCTGCATTCTCTCTCGATAAGTTTGGATTTCTCATTCGCTCTAACTCAATCAATCGTTCTGCCTGAGCTCTATCCCCAAAACATCTTCTTATTAAATCTTGTTCAGACCTACTCTCTTTAGTTAGTTTTTTACCACGATACCGTATAAAAACAGCAAGTAGTGCAATTACCAAGAGTACTATAAAAAATTTAACCATAACGATTTACGACCGAATAATGATTTAATTTACAATCCAAAACACTCCACACCACGATCTAAATTCATATGAAGATAAAGCCACATATGACCACGATACTTCTCTTGATAAATAAAATATATTATTTTGTTTAATTTCCATTGTAAATCTTACAAAATACCCTTCTTATCACATCATAAATCTGAACCACCGGTGACCATTTACAGATTCGCACTGTATTAAATCAACTAGTTACGAGCCCGGTGACCAGGTACAGGTAGCGCATCGTCATACAGTTGCCCACTCCCCCATAGATAGACTATAGCGAGCAGTAACAACTGTATAAACCTGAGGAATCTGTAACCACTTACAAGCTTACAAGCTTTTAAATAAGATAATTATAAATCCTGGAAACAGGTACTAAAAAAATTATAAAATGGTATTGAGATAGGAAAGAAGAGCAATAATAGTCATGGCCCCTGTAATCAATTATAATAACAGAGAGATACCATGCATATCTCTTAAACAAGGCGAGAAAAAAACTATAAAAAGTAAGTGATCACAGGCACCTCATCTTCATACGGCTCCCCCTGCCCACATAGATGGACTATAGCGAACAGCGGCAACTGCATAAATCTGAACCATCTGTGACCAGGTACTAAAAAAGATTATAAATTCAGAGAAGTGTATACTATGTTAAACACCCCCCTCCCCCAATGATATTTCATGAAAAATACCTTTTACATCAAAGGAGAGGGAGTAAATTTTTCTAAAAATCCGTTAATATGCCTGAGCTTGTTCTGGCAGCACGGTTCCTTGACCACAAAAGCCAAATGCTGTCTGACTCTGCCCCGGTTCCAATACCCAAACCCAAGTAGGCAATACGACCTGAACATCATCACCGTTACGAGTTATTTCCCCGTTCCAACTCTTACTGATAACAACATTGTAAGGAAGATGAAATGTTATAGCCTGAGGTTGTTGCGGGGTACTTGAAACATTGGTTATTGGAAACTTAACACAATAACCCGTTGCCCATAAATCAGAGACAAAGGCCTCCACACTGAAATCGGACACGTCCTCCCCTCCACCGGTTGGCGGCAATTCAGAGACCAATACACCCTCAGGGGGCTCCTCACCCCAAACCAACTCTTGGCCAACCGGCAATTCGGCATCATACATTACAATTGCACCACTTTTAACCGGTACATCCAATTCCAAACCACTGTGGGAGGGATCATTCTCAGGGTTCCAAGGTATTACTAAATTGGATACTCCAACACTAAATTCAACGCTTTTTTGTTTAACCGCTGTCCCTAATGGCAGGATATCAATGCCGACAAATGAGTTTTCAACATAAAAGATATAAGCTGAATCCTTCCAACGCTCCAACTTCAAACCGCTCCCTTCGTTTAAATGGGTTGTGAGCACCACATCATCAACACTGTATCCCGCCTCATAGAGCTCGGAGAGATCTACGAAGTACCTGAAAAATAAACCCTGTGTACTGCGAGGAGGGTAAGCGCTTTCATTAACCACATCAACCCGCACCCGTGTCAATGCCGAAGATTCGGCCAATGATGAGAGAGTTGCATTAACAAAAAACTCATCTATTGCAGCGGCGGCAGGTGGGAAATTCGAATCAGATTCATTACCCGCAGGCCCATAAGCATCCACCAAGGCTGCCAACAACCCTGCGAAGGCGGCATTGGAATCATTTGCCGGTTCGCTCAAAACATAGTTACTACGATCATCGGTATAGGAATCATCAGATAACGGACCACCAGCCAATGCCCCATAAAGTATATGCCTGGGCAATAGCGGATAAAAAATATCATTAGTGGTGGATGCATGGGAAGCACGATGGTGCAAATTTTGAGGCCAATTAGATCCGAAACCGACAACATAACTCATGTTCAAAGGATTATCGCCCAGCAAGTAATTGATTTGCTCAGTTGCAAATTTTAGATAATTTTCTTGAAGTTGCGGCGCAGCATTTTGGGCCAGCAAATGTTTACGATACACCATGGCCAAAAATGCCGTTGAAGTAGTATAACGACCGGCCCCCCAGCCACTGAGCCAGGCCAACCCTCCTGGGGTACGGGCAATATTACCATCTTCAAGCCAATAGTTAAAAAAATTCTGGGCATGTAGATTATAATCAAAATAACCGTCATAACGTTCAGCTGAGGTAATCAAAGTATCATTTGCATAATCGGGATCCGAATATATTTCGGACATCAACACGTAAACACCATAACGGACATCATCCCAAACAGCAGTCCAGCCATGTCGTCCTTCCCGGCCGGCAATACGGGTATAATCTGCTTCCGCATCATGCAAAAAACGCGGATCTTTCGTTGCAAGATAAAGCCAAGCAGCCGCATAAGGCAAATCATCCTTAGCACCTGAACGAGAGAGATAATATTCTTGGGCTTGAACTATGGAGTCGGAATAACGACCCAAAGAATCGTCAGTGTCTGTCTCAGGTGTTCTTGTTGCCTGGGCAAAGTCATAGAGTTCAATTGCACGATTGAGCAAAGTTTGAGCGTAAAAGGGTTCATCATCCTGAAAAACCATGGAGATGGCCGTCATGGCAGCTGCAGTTTGAGCCGCCAAATCTGGACCAGGTGCATCTAAGTCGATTTTAAATGCCGGACGAAAATGAGGCATTAACTCAGGGGAACCCCAAATGGTATGATCAACGTCACCATCACCGACTTGCCCGTAAAGCAGATTCGGCGCCACATGAGCCCGAATAAAATAGTCCGCAACCCAACGCAAATTATCCTTTGCCCACTCAAGCTGTCCGGTTACCCGAAGCGCATCCTCAAACTCCAACACACCCCAGGCTAAAAAAGAAGCAGAAAAGGCCATGGGCATTCCAAACTTCACATGATCACCGGCATCATGCCAGCCTCCTGTAAGATTAAGTCCTACATCAACACCGTCATCAAGGTCTGAATCGCCCCGCCACGGAATACGATTTGCCAGAAAACCATTATGCAGCTGATTACCGGTACGGGGATCATAGAACGGCAGATCTCCATCGTGAAGCGGTAAAAATCCAGAACGTTGCGCTTCATAAAAATACCAGCTCATCTGCAATGCACTGCCATAATTATAAATTGGATCAAGTGATGGACCGTAA
>JAOTSI010000133.1 GCA_029865005.1 Desulfobulbaceae bacterium | reverse complement strand
CGGATTTCGTGGCGGATGTAACGCGCGGTGATTGGACTTCCATTGTAGTGCAGTACAGATACGAGTCGATCCGGCTTAAAGTCGAATTCACTGATGAGGAGAGATCGCATTTGAGCATCTCGATTTTGCTCCACGACAAAAACAAAGTCATAGGCATCGATGAATTCGGAAACTTCCTTCGAGAAAGGTAGAGCCTTAATCCCCATGCTATCCAGTGAAATCCCATGGAGGTCTTCCAGATGGTACAGTGCTTCGAGCGTGGAGGCTTCGCTGGTGCCGAAATAGACGACCCCGACGGTGCAGAGCTTTTTGGTTTTCCGTATGACCGGAGCGGGAACACTGTTTTTTGCCGTTTCCCATTTCCGAAGCAACCGATCCATGTTGCCAACATATTTTCTCCCGGATTCAGAGTATGTTGCATACTCATCCTTGGACGTTCCGCGGGTAAAGAAGGCGCCTTTGGTAGGATGCGTTCCCGGATAAGTTCGATAGGGGATACCATCGCCGTCTACATCCAGATAGCGTCCGAATTTCTCTTCCGTTTTATCCAAATCCTCGGCCGTAAAAACTTTACCGCGATCATAGGTCAGAGCGTCATCCCATTCGAATGGATCGGACATGGTATCGTTCATTCCGAGGTCGAGGTCGGAAAGAATCATCACGGGGGTTTGGAATCGATCCGCCAGATCGAGAGCGGCGGCGGTAAACTCAAAGCATTCTTTTGGGGTGGAGGGATAGAGACAAATATGCTTGGTGTCGCCATGCGAGGCATATGCGCAGGAAAGAATATCGGATTGCTGGGTGCGAGTCGGCATGCCCGTGGACGGCCCGGCTCGTTGAACGTTAATCAGCACGGCGGGGATTTCGGCAAAGTAAGCCAGGCCAAGGAATTCGCTCATCAGTGAAATGCCGGGACCACTGGTTGCGGTGAAGGCGCGAGCTCCATTCCATGCGGCGCCAATCACCATGCCGATCGCGGACAACTCGTCTTCGGCCTGCATGATCGCATAGTTTTTCTTTTTGGTTTCGGGATCGATCCGGAATTGTCGACAATAGCGGGAGAAGGCATCAATCACGGATGTGGAAGGCGTAATCGGATACCAGGCAGAAACACTGGCCCCGCCATAAACGGCTCCCAGTCCGCAGGCGGAGTTTCCATCGATCAGAATTTTTTCACCGACATTGTTTCGACGTTTCAGGCGGAAGCTCGTCGGGTATTCGATATTTTTCTGAACGTAATCAAATCCAAGCTTCAGGGCTTTTACATTCGGAGCGATCAATTTATCTTTGCCTTGAAACTGTTCGGTGATCAGCTCAATGAGCACATCCATCTCCATCTCAATCAGAGCGGCAAGGGCTCCAATATACATGACATTTCGGAAGAGCATGCGCTGGCGATCATCGGAATATTCGTTCCGGCAAATTTCCATAAATGGGATGCCGATAAAATCAATGTCGTCCCGTAATGTGTTTTTTCCTAATGATTTCGTGGAATCATAGATGAAGTAGCCGCCTCGTTCGAGTTGAGCAATATCAGCGTCCATACTTTGAGGGTTCATTCCCACCATGATATCGATTCCGCCACGACGTCCGAGAAAACCGTTTTCGTTAATGCGGACTTCGTACCAGGTGGGGAGACCTTGGATATTGGAGGGAAAAATATTTTTAGGGCTGACAGGGATCCCCATACGGAAGATTGCTTTTGAGAAAAGCCGATTGGCACTGGCCGAGCCGGTTCCGTTTACATTGGCAAATTTGACGACAAATAGGTTGGTGATGATTTCACGTTTCATTTATTGCTTTCCTGCCTTTGTAACCATGTAGAGGAACTTTTGCATATCCCATGCGGCGGTAGGGCAGCGTTCTGCACAGAGCCCGCAGTGGAGGCATACATCTTCATCCTTCACCATAACACGTCCGGTTTTTAGGGGTTCCGATACAAACAGGCTCTGCGAATGATTCGTCGCGGGGACATTTAGTTTTTCTCGCAACTCATCCTCTTCTGCATTGCCGGTTATGGTCAAGCAATCGACTGGGCACACATCAATACAGGCATCGCATTCAATACATTTCTCCGCGGTGAAGATCGTTTCGACATCGCAATTGAGGCAGCGTTGCGCCTCTTCAAAAGCGGTCTCGCGACTGAAGCCCAGTTCGACTTCTGTTTTATGGCTGCGAATCGCTTTGAGCATATCTATTTGCGGGACAACATGGCGCTCCTCTTCGGTTACCATGCTGGCATAGCTCCACTCATGGATGCCCATTTTCTGGCTGATTAGGGTGGTGCCAGGATTGGGGCGTTCATGCAAATTCTGTTTATTAAACATCATATCAATAGAAAGAGCGGCCTGATGACCATGTGCCACCGCCGTGATAATATTGCGAGGGCCGAAGGCGGAGTCACCTCCGAAAAATACGTTCGGGAGGGATGACTGATGCGTTGCAGGATCGACGATGGCTAGGCCTGCTTCATTAAATTCAATACCGATATCCTTTTCGATCCATGGAAATGCATTGGCCTGTCCAATGGCTAACAGAACCAGATCCGCGCCGACCACCTCTGTTTGACCGGTCGGAGAGTACGCTTCCCTTCCTTCAGCATTGACCGAGTGTTCAACTACATCAAATTTCATGCCCACAAGTTTATCGTTTTCCAAGACATACTCTGAGGAACTATGATGTTCTATGATCTGAATCCCCTCGGCCTGTGCATCTTCAATTTCCCATGGGGAGGCAACCATGCCATCGATCGCAGATCGGATCACCACTTTGACGTTTTTTGCTCCTAGGCGCAGTGCGGTTCGGCAACAGTCCATGGCCGTGTTTCCGCCGCCCATCACGATCACATTTTCCGGGCATTCTTTAACGTGGCCAAAGGCTACGTCGGCCAACCACTCGATTCCGATGCGAATATTTTTTCCGCCCTCTTCTTCATACCCCGGCAGTTTTAAATTTCTTCCTAACGGCGCACCCGACCCGACGAATACAGCATCATATCCCTTTTTGAGAAGCTCCTTCATGCTTTCTACACGCGTATTGAAAAATGTGTTCACGCCCATATCAAGGATGTATCCAATTTCTTCGTCGAGGACCGCTACCGGAAGACGAAACGTGGGAATCTGATTCCGCATCGCGCCGCCAGCGTTATCATTGACTTCATAGAGGTCGATCTCATAACCAAGGGGCATTAGATCACGGGCGACGGTTAATGATGCCGGCCCGGCTCCGATCAGTGCCACTTTAAGCCCATTCTTTTGTTTCGGAATCTCTGGCAGTCGATTCTGAATGTCCTCTTTATTATCAGCACAGGCTCTTTTTAGCCGACAAATTGCGACAGGCTCATCTTCTATCCGGCCACGTCGGCAGGCGGATTCGCAGGGGCGATCACATGTGCGACCCAAAATTCCGGGAAACACATTCGATTCCCAATTGATCATGTAGGCATCTGTGTAGCGGCCAGCAGCGATCAACCGAAGATATTCAGGCACCGGAGTATGCGCTGGACAGGCAAACTGGCAATCGACTACTTTGTGAAAATATTCTGGGTTTTTTACATCTGTTGATTTCAACCTTGCTCTCCATTACCTTCACCGCAGGGTAAGCAATCGATTAGTGTAATCGAAACATTCTAATGTTAAATGAAATTGACCCTATTTTACCCTGACTCTGTTGAATCATTAGTATAGTGCTCAATATTACCTGCAAGCAATATCATATTAGAAAAAAAACAGAAGGCTACAAACCCACATTGAGACCGTTATGGCGGTGTCGACCCTAACCTCGTTAGCCAGATCGGCACTAGGCTTTTACCTTGTTTTCTATCTCCCCCTCTTTGATGTCGTGATAGGTGGAAAGTGGTTTCATGCTATAGGGCTAATTTTGATAGAAAGCTTTCTGCTTATGCCACTGTTAAGTGTGACCGCTCGCTCGCAGGCTCGCTTTACACGATCACACCTAACGGTCGGCGGCCTCGCTATTGCTAGTGGTCAGGAACTCCGCGCAGATCGGTGGGAATAGAGAATGGCTTTCGTTGCAAAGTCGGATTTTGAAGGATATGTAATAATATTTCAGGCCGCTTTATTCGCTTTTGTTGGGGTTTTAGCTTTATGGGTTAAAAAATGATTAAAAGGGGTTGCGTGGTTTTATTTTGTGCGTACTATCACCCGCCTTGTTCGAAATAAAATCGGTTGAAATACTGATGAATTTTAAACAAAACTGTTCTTAAAATAATTTTAAAAAGCGGGTTGCAAAACAAACGAAGGTGCGTAGGATGACCCGCCTGTTCAAAACCAAACGAGCCATAAGGCAAGGGCGGAAATGAGCTAGAAATTGTTCTAAAAAATAATTTAATAATTCCGGTTGACGATCGTATGTCGATGACATACATTCGCTGGCCGCTCAACGAAAAGGCACCGCCTAAAACGGCCCGAGACGTTGAACGATTTTTTGATCTTTGAAAACTGAATGACTCACGATCACCATTTCGATTTAGAAATGGTGCGATTTGTTTTAAGTAATATGTTTCAAAATGTTTCCGTATATAATTATCGGAGAGTTTGATCCTGGCTCAGAACGAACACTGGCGGCGTGGATTAGGCATGCAAGTCGAGCGGGATTGCGTTTTTTCAATTCTTCGGAAGAGAAGTTATGCATGAGAGCGGCGAACGGGTGAGTAATATATGGGTAATTTGCCTCAGAGCTTGGGATAGCCATCCGAAAGGGTGGGTAATACCAGATGTGCTCGGGTCTCGCATGAGACCTTATGTAAAGGTGGGGATTCTTCGGAACCTGCCACTCTGAGATAGGCCCATATCCTATCAGCTTGTTGGTAAGGTAATGGCTTACCAAGGCTTACGGGTAGCCGACCTGAGAGGGTGACCGGCCACACTGGGACTGAGACACTGCCCAGACTCCTACGGGAGGCTGCAGTCGAGAATCATTGTCAATGTACGAAAGTATGAACATGCGACGCCGCGTGGAGGACGAAGGCCTTCGGGTTGTAAACTCCTGTCCTGAGGGAGTAAGTGCATGGTGATTAATACTCACTGTGTTTGATAGTACCTCAGAAGAAAGTCACGGCTAACTCTGTGCCAGCAGCCGCGGTAATACAGAGGTGGCAAGTGTTGTTCGGATTTACTGGGCGTAAAGGGTCCGCAGGCGGTCTGGTGTGTCGGATGTGAAAGCTCACGGCTCAACCGTGGAATTGCATTCGAAACTACCAGACTAGAGTACAGGAGGGGAGAGGGGAATTCATGGTGTAGCGGTGAAATGCGTAGATATCATGAAGAACACCGGTGGCGAAGGCGCCTCTCTGGACTGATACTGACGCTCATGGACGAAAGCTGGGGGAGCGAAGAGGATTAGATACCCTCGTAGTCCCAGCCGTAAACGGTGTGCACTTGTTGTTGGAGGTTTACCCCCTTCAGTGACGGAGCTAACGCGTTAAGTGCACCGCCTGGGAAGTACGGCCGCAAGGTTAAAACTCAAAGGAATTGACGGGGGCCCGCACAAGCGGTGGAGCATGTGGCTTAATTCGATGCAACGCGAAGAACCTTACCAGGGCTTGACATGTAACTGCATACGACCAGAAACGGACGTAGCCTTCGAGGGTGTTACACAGGTGCTGCATGGCTGTCGTCAGCTCGTGCCGTGAGGTGTTGGGTTAAGTCCCGCAACGAGCGCAACCCCTATGTTTAGTTGCCAGCACGTAATGGTGGGAACTCTAGACAGACTGCTGGTGAAAGCCAGAGGAAGGTGGGGATGACGTCAAGTCAGTATGGTCCTTATGCCCTGGGCTGCACACGTGCTACAATGGCTGGTACAGAAGGAAGCAATACCGCGAGGTGGAGCAAATCCCCAAAACCAGCCCCAGTTCGGATTGGAGTCTGAAATTCGACTCCATGAAGTTGGAATCGCTAGTAAAGCCGTATCAGCTACGACGGCTTGAATACGTTCCCGGGCCTTGTACACACCGCCCGTCACATCATGGAAGTCTGCTGTACCCGAAGCCGCTGATCTAACCTTTTATTAGGAGGAAGGCGTCGAAGGTGTGGCCGGTGACTAGGATGAAGTCGTAACAAGGTAGCCGTTGGGGAACCAGCGGCTGGATCACCTCCTTTCTAAGGAGAATCGATTGCTAATCGGTCTACTTTTATTCGTAGATGGACAATCGATAGGGTAACGGCTCAGTTTCTTCGGAAATTGAGTCGCCGGTTCGGAGCGACCCGAACCACCACATATGAACAGAGCAAATCGCACCATTTCTATAGCGAAATGAAAAAAATCGTGAATCATTCAAGACTGTAAACAGTAAGCCAGTCGAACCGCATCGGGGGTATAGCTCAGTTGGTAGAGCGCCAGCTTTGCAAGCTGGATGTCGTCGGTTCGAACCCGTCTACCTCCACCAACTTAAGGGCGTGTAGCTCAGTTGGTTAGAGCGCGTCCCTGATAAGGACGAGGTCCCTGGTTCGAGTCCAGGCCCGCCCACCACTTTTGAGGTGGAGAAGCGGCGCCGCTTACAAGCAGTCGAAACATTTTTTCCCTTCGGGGAAGTGTTCTTTGAAAATTGTATAGATTAGGTAACTGCAACTTGTAATTGAGAAATTACAAAACAAAGCATATGTGTCGTTACGATAGTAGACTTTTAGTTAAGCTACTAAGGGCGCACGGTGGATGCCTTGGCATTGATAGGCGATGAAAGACGTGGTAAGCTGCGATAAGCTTCGGGGAGGTGCAAACAACCTTTGATCCGGAGATGTCTGAATGGGAAAACCCGGCTGGAGTAATGTTCAGTCACTGGTGTGTGAATAAAATAGCGCATCAGAGCGATACCCGGTGAAGTGAAACATCTCAGTAACCGGAGGAAAAGAAAACAATAGTGATTCCGTAAGTAGTGGCGAGCGAACGCGGAGCAGTCTAAACCTTCTAACTTGTTGGAAGGGGTTGCGGGACTACGATATGAGACTTGAATAGATAGCGGAACGTTCTGGAAAGTTCGGCGAAACAGGGTGATAGCCCCGTATGCGAAATCTTGACAAGCTCTAGTAGGATCCCAAGTAGGTCGGAACACGTGAAACTCTGACTGAATCCGGGGGGCCCACCCCCCAAGACTAAATACTCATCAATGACCGATAGTGAACCAGTACCGTGAGGGAAAGGTGAAAAGAACCCCTGTTAGGGGAGTGAAATAGAACCTGAAACCGTGCGCTTACAAACTGTAGTAGTCCCTTCGGGGATGGCTGCATGCCTTTTGCATAATGAGTCCGCGAGTTACCCTATGTGGCAAGGTTAAGGTGTTCCGCACCGGAGCCGAAGCGAAAGCGAGTGTTAATAGCGCGTCAGAGTCGCATGGGGTATACCCGAAACCGGGTGAGCTACCCATGGCCCGGGTGAAACCTCAGTAAGATGAGGTGGAGGCCCAAACCATTGTATGTTGAAAAATGCTTGGATGAGCTGTGGGTTGGAGTGAAAGGCTTACCAAACTCGGTGATAGCTGGTTCTCCTCGAAATACCTTTAGGGATAGCCTCGACGAATGCTCGTTTTGGAGGTAGAGCACTGATTGGAATAGGGCCCATACCTGGGTACCAACGCCTATCAAACTCCGAATGCCAAAACAGTCACGTCGGGAGTCAGACTGCGGGGGATAAGCTCCGTAGTCGAGAGGGAAACAGCCCAGACCGCCAGCTAAGGCCCCTAAATGATAATTAAGTGATGAAGGCAGTGAGATTGCATAGACAGCTAGGATGTTGGCTTAGAAGCAGCCACCATTTAAACAAAGCGTAATAGCTGACTAGTCGAGTGGTCTTGCGCCGAAAATGATCGGGACTAAAATTATCTGCCGAAGCTGCGGGTTCGTATTTATACGAGCAGTAGAGGAGCGTTCTATAGGCACTGAAGCGTGGGTGTAAACCAGCGTGGAGCGTATAGAAGTGATTATGCGGACATGAGTAACGACAAGAGGGGTGAGAGTCCCCTCCGCCGAAATCCTAAGGTTTCCTGGGGAAGGTTCGTCCGCCCAGGGTTAGTCGGCCCCTAAGGCAAGGCTGAAAAGCGTAGTCGATGGGAAACGGGTTTAATATTCCCGTACCGCTGTACATGAGTGAAGGAGGGACGCAGGAGGCTAAACGAGCTGTCTGTTGGATATGACAGTCTAAGTGCGTAGGGTATTGTGTAGGAAAATCCGCACATGTTTACCTGAGACACGATGGGACACTGAAATTAATTTTGACGTGGATTCGTTGATGCCATGCTGCCAAGAAAAGCTTCTAAACGTTGAATGTAAAGCGACCGTACCAAAACCGACACAGGTGGGATGGAAGAATATTCCGAGGCGCGCGAGAGAAATATCGTTAAGGAACTCGGCAAATTAGCCCCGTAACTTCGGAAGAAGGGGCCCTCGAGTGGGTGAATTATTTACTAAGTAAGCCCGTTTGAGGTGCAATGAAAGAGTGGCTGCGACTGTTTATCAAAAACATAGCACTATGCGAACTCGCAAGAGGATGTATATGGTGTGACACGTGACCAATGCCAAAAGGTTAAGGTAAGAGGTGCAAGCTTCGAACCGAAGCCCTGGTGAATGTCGGCCGTAACTATAACGGTCCTAAGGTAGCGAAATTCCTTGTCGGGTAAGTTCCGACCTGCACGAATCGTGTAACGATGGCCACACTGTCTCAACGATAATCTCGGTGAAGTTGTAGTTCCGGTGAAAATGCCGGATACCCGCGGTAGGACGGAAAGACCCCGTGAACCTTTACTGTAATCTGATATTGGGTTTTGATTACCCATGTGTAGGATAGCTGGGAGGCTTTGAAGCTTGGTCGTAAGGCCAGGTGGAGCCATTGGTGAAATACCAGTCTTGGCTAATTAGAATTCTAACCTCGACCCATGAATCTGGGCGGGGAACAGTGTCAGAGGGTCAGTTTGACTGGGGCGGTTTCCTCCCAAAAAGTAACGGAGGAGCGCAAAGGTACACTCAGCACGGTCAGCAATCGTGCGTAGAGCGTATAGGTATAAGTGTGCTTGACTGCGAGACCTACAAGTCGAGCAGGTGCGAAAGCAGGTCTAAGTGATCCAGCGGTTGCTAGTGGTAGCGCCGTTGCTCATCGGATAAAAGGTACTCCGGGGATAACAGGCTGATGATTGCCAAGAGTCCATATCGACGCAATCGTTTGGCACCTCGATGTCGGCTCATCGCATCCTGGGGCTGGAGAAGGTCCCAAGGGTTGGGCTGTTCGCCCATTAAAGCGGTACGCGAGCTGGGTTCAGAACGTCGTGAGACAGTTTGGTCCTTATCCACCGTGGGCGCAGGAAGTTTGAAGAGATCAATCTTTAGTACGAGAGGACCAGGATTGACGAACCTCTGGTGTTCCAGTTGTACCGCCAGGTGCATCGCTGGGTAGCTATGTTCGGAAAGGATAAGCGCTGAAAGCATCTAAGCGCCAAGCCCCCTCTAAGATAAGACTTCCCTATCTCGTAAGAGATCTAAAGGCTCGTTCTAGACTAGGACGTTGATAGGCTGGGTGTGGAAGCGTGGTGACACGTGAAGCTGACCAGTACTAATTAGCCGTGCGGCTTAACTTTTACTTTTTTAACGGCACGTATGCAGTGCAGTTTACCTAATCTATACAATTGAATTTTAGTTATCCTATGGGATAACGACCACTTTTTCGGTGGCTATGGCGAGAGGGACCCACCCGTTCCCATTCCGAACACGGAAGTTAAGCCTCTCAGCGGCGATGGTACTAAGGAGTTGACCTTGGGAGAGTAGCACGTTGCCGAATCTATGAAGGCCTCATTGGTTTCGACCAGTGAGGCCTTCGCCTTTTCCGGGCCCGCACAAAATACGGTGTGGGCGTTTTTTAACCGTGTTCATCTGTATGATTTGCGGTTAACAATCTCTTTTTCGTGATTTATTCTGTTTTTGTGGATAAGTTTTCATTTATGCAACCCGAACGACTATCAAAAATTATGGCGCATCGTGGAATGTGCTCCCGCCGCGAAGCGGATCGCTATATTGAGCAAGGTCTGGTTGTGGTCGATGGTCAAAAAGTAAATGAGCTCGGCGCGAAAGTTTCACCGGATGTAAGAATTGAACTCGC
>JAOTSI010000425.1 GCA_029865005.1 Desulfobulbaceae bacterium | reverse complement strand
ATAACCAAAACTTTCATATATAATCCTCCATTATTTATATCAAAATAGCTTATGGGGCCAAACCACTCTCACCGCAAAGCGAATGACCATCCTAATTTAGTAAAAAATTTATAACTGATCACAGGTTATGTAACTAGCTGACTTGATACACCCAGAGATAGTAAATAGTCACAGGAGCCTACTCTACCAAACTCCCTCTACTTTCTCAACCAAAGTGCTTAAGAGTTATTCTCACATAACAAAAGGAAACAATATCCAAGGTGCATCAAATAATTAATTTCTGTTCTCTTATTTCTTGACATGTAAACACTGTATCTGGTAACTTAATAAATGAACGTTCATTCAGTTATTTCCCCTTTAACTTCATACTGATAAGAGCTCGATGAAAACAATCGACAAGCACGCCAAAATAATTCGTGCGGCCACAAAGGTCTTTGCCAAAAAAGGCTTTTTCAACGCCCGCATTTCAGATATCGCCAAAGAAGCAAAAGTAGCCGACGGCACCATCTACCTATATTTTAACAACAAGTTTGACATATTAGTCTCCGTATTTGAACAAGAAATCGGAAGACTTATCGAACAAACCAATGCGCTGCTGGAAAAAGAAAACGATCCGCGTAAAATGCTGGAGATCTTTATTACCAAGCATTTGACAGAAATGAAAAAAAATAAAAACCTCGCCGAAGTTATCCAGATAGAACTACGTCAAACCAACAAACTAGTAAAAGACTATCGCAATAACAAGTATAGTATCTATGTAGATATACTCTCTTCTATTATTAAAAAAGGCCAAGAGCAAAAAATATTTCGAGATGACATCTTACCTGGTATTGCCAAACGTGCAATCTTTGGGGCATTAGATGAAATTGCCAGGATCTGGAACATTAACATTGAGTCCAACTATACAGTTGAGGAGACAGCTAAACAGGTAACCGATATTTTTCAACTGGGCGTCCTCCGACCCTAGTTATTGTTCCACACCTGTCCTCTTCTTCAAACAGCTCATAAAATACTAAGCCACCCCTAGTCTTTGCTCTTATAATACCACAACAGTTTTCCATCCTCCCCCTTGACAACAAACCGACAATTCTTATTTTTTAACTTGAATGAGGCTATTTCCCAGTGGTTCATTGCCAAGAAAAATAGAAACTCGACAACAAATCATAGCAGGAGGTTCCTATGGCTATTCCTCGATTTACAGAAAAACCGCAATTCAGAAACCCTTGGATGGAATTTGAGCGTATTCGTAGAGGACTTGACAAGTTAACCAAGGAAGCATTCGGTGACGAATTGCACTATTCATCCCACGCATCCGTTTACCCTCCATTGAACATTTTTGAGACACCTAACTCATTAATAGTCAGAGCAGAATTACCAGGAATAAAAGCTGACCAACTTGACATCTCTCTTGAAACCGACACCCTCACCATAAAGGGAAAAAGACAAATACAGCATCAGGAGAGCAAAGTATCTTTCCACCGCAGGGAAATCGAATGCGGCAATTTCAACCGCTCCATCGGCTTACCCATCAAAATTGATCCCGATTCCATATCCGCCAAACTGGTAAATGGTATTCTCACAATTACCTTGAACAAAGCAGAAAAAACCCAACCACGCAGAATCGTTATCACAGCAGGATAACCAGGGAGTCCATAATGACCGATCAGGATTTAAAAGTTGCAAACAAGCAGGAACTACTTCACAAAGAAGAAACCACCTCCACCGACAAGTATTTCGTACCAACCGTGGACATCTTTGAGACGGAAAATGAAGTAACGGTAGTAGCGGAGATGCCTGGAGTCGACAACGATGGGGTAGATATCTCCCTTGATGCGGATATACTCACCATCAAAGGCCGCATGGACATAGCCGATGAAGACAAGAACTGGAAAATACTACTTCATGAATATGAAACAGGTCATTACTTACGTCGATTCACTGTGGCGGAAACCATTGACCAGGAAAATATCGCCGCCACCTTAAACGACGGGCTCCTTAAAATCATACTTCCTAAAAGCATGCCCGCCCAACCACGCAAAATCGAAGTCCGTTCTGAATAATTTGAACAAAAATCATGAGGAGACAGGAGGCCCTATGGTCTTCGCTCCTCATGATATTGCGGACACAAATCATTATGATAACTTTTTAAATCGGCAGTAAGTGAGCCGATTAATATCTTAGAGTTAATTCTCACCGGCACGCGACATTCATCATCAGTAAGCCAGATGACCGTATCTCCGTCTTTATCATAGAGCCCACGAAAAGTCATCTTAGGTTGGATCCGTATGGTCTTCACCAGGCCGAACATGGTACGAATCTCCTCTTTTCCCAAAACATTTACCTCCACATTGTGCCTTTTTTTGTCTGCAAAGGTTGGCACAACCGGGACCTCTCCCTCCTCTAAAGTAAGACTACGGGTTATATAAAAGGAAGAAAATTCATTATGTACCGGACCGGAGATGGTAAAATCAAGAGGTTCTTCCTCATCACGTTGATAACGAACAGTAAGCTGTTCTTGATCATATAGGGAAAGTCTCTTGGTCTCATCACTACCATGTCCTTCTCGCTGTACAACTTCATAACGATACGGCAATCGAAGGGAAGAATCAATATAGGTAATAAAGGTATCATCCACCGGATAAAATAGTTTAAAAAGCCCGTAGTCAGTTACCCGTCCGGTGATCTCATTACCTTTTTTAGAGGATGATGCTATCTCCAACCTTAAGTCCCCTATCTTGACACCACCAGTCCATGATATAGAATAATTAAGCTTTTCATTGCCCTCAAAAACCCGCTGGAGTACATCACGACGTACTTTAAGAAACTGATTCTGCCCGTCTTGCGACCAAGCAAGATCGGTTACCACGACTACCGGCAACAACGGTAACAAAAATATTACAAATCTAATCAAGTACAACATAAAATATTATAACCTATCCAACGGTAGCTAAGGAAAGCCAAACCGCGAAAAACAAAGTTACCGAGATGAGACCGTTCATGGAAAAAAAAGAGAGCTGGATCCTGGAAAGATCCCTGGGATTAACCACTAAGTGTTGATAAAATAGCGCCCCTCCGGTAACCACGATCCCAATATAGTAGTAAATATTGAGATGACAAAGATAGCCAGTCAAAGTGAAACAAACAAAAGCTCCCACATGAAGAAACACTGCAAGATAAAAGGCCTTTTTTCGGCCGAACACAGAAGGCATGGAAAAAAGTCCAGCCTC